>JASHTZ010000060.1 GCA_030040295.1 Terriglobia bacterium
TTTGAACTGCGCGACCGTGCGAGCGAACGCGAACGCCTGTACATTACCAGCCGCTATTACGACACTCTGGGCGACATCGACAAGACCCTTCAGGCCTATCAATTATTCATTCAAACCTATCCGCAAGACTCCGCTCCCCACAACAATCTGGCCAGTCTCTACAACAACCTGGGAGATTTTCAGAAAGGGCTCGCGGAGGGCCTGGAAGCGATCCGGCTCTCGCCCGAGACAGTGAATGCCTATGGGATCGTTGCGACTTCCTATGTGGCTTTGGGCCGGCCGGATGATGCCAAAGCCATCCTTCAGCAGGGTATTGATCGAAAGGTGGGCGGAGTAACCGTTCACCTGGCCATGGCCGTTACAGCTTTGATTGTGGGCGATACAGCCACCTTAAATCGCGAGGAGCCCATCGTCCGGCAGAGCCCGATTTCGGCGATGCAACTGGATGTCAGTTACGCCGACAAGGCCGGGGCGGAGGGACGCATCAACAAGATGCGCGAAATCCTGGGAAAGCTGGCGGAGCAGGCGCAAGGTGCGGGCCTGACGGAAGGCGCCGCTCAATTTCTGCTTGATCAGGCGCAGTCGGAAGCCGTGGTAGGATTTCGAGCCCAGGCGGCAGAGCATGCGGATGCGGCATTGAAGCTCGCGACAAGCCCAAGTGTCAAATTGAATGCGGCCGCAGTGTACGCCCTCGCCGGGCAGGGTGCGAAGGCCGAGTCGCTCATTGAAGAGGCCGCCAAGCTGCGTCCTGACGATACGATGCTTCAGGATGTTGCCATTCCGGATATACGCGGGTACCTCGAAATCGAGCGCGGCAATGCCGCTCACGCCCTCGAGATCCTCCAGGCCACCCAGCCTTACAGCCGCGTCGACCAGGGGACGATTTGGATTCTCGGACTCGCTTATCTGAAGGCATCGCGGCCAAGCGACGCCATTCAGGAATTCCAGAAAGCCTTAAATCTGAAGAGCCTTCATCCCTTTTCTCCGTATGTCTTCTTGGCGGAACTTGGATCCGCCCGCGCGCACGCGCTCGCCGGGGACAAAGCCGGCGCCCGCACCGCCTACCAGGACTTCTTCGCGCTTTTGAAGGATGCCGATCCTGATCTTCCCCTGCTCGCGGAAGCCAAAGCCGAGTACGCGAAGTTGCAATAAGGCGAAATTGCACGTGCTGTCCTAGTTCGAATGTAGCGCCGAGCTTCAGCTCGGCACCTGCCGACCTAAAGGTCGGCGCTACTTCGTGCAAGGCTCGAGAGACCAAATCTGCAGACCAGGGCACTACCAAATTGCGGGAAGGCTTGCCTTCGCGGAATATCTTTAACCCAATACAACCCCGTCTTACCCCCGCGAATCAGGCTCGTATAACCACCGGATGGGGCCCTGTAACTCTGTAGTTGCAGCACCCGTCTTGGTGTGTGAAGCCGAAAGGGAGGACCTCATGCGAAAAAACACTTTGGTTGTGGTTGTGGCAGTGTTGTCTCTAGCGGCCGTGGCGAAGGCTCAGTCTCCTTCCGCGGGCGATGCATCCGATGCCGCGGGCAAATTGCCCGTCAAGCGCGTGGTGCTCTACAAAAACGGTGTGGGATATTTTGAACACTCGACGCAGGTTCGCGGCAATCAGGATTTGAACATTGATTTCACCTCCGGACAGTTGGACGATGCATTGAAATCCTTGACCGTCGTTGACCTGGGGGGCGGGCACATTCAGGGAGTGCGCTTCAATTCCGTCGCGCCGCTCTCCGAGCGGCTGAAGACGTTGCGTTTGCCGCTCGCCGAAAACACTTCGCGCCGGGATTTCCTGAACGCCCTGCGCGGCACGCGGGTGGAGGTTCACAGCGGCTCGGCAAGCGCCGTGGGAAAGCTGTTGAGCGTTGAAACCATCAAGACTTTCGGGGAAAAGGACCAGGAAGTGCAAACCACCGAAGTCACTTTGGTGACCGATGATGGAGATATGCGCAGCTTCACCTTGACCCCGGGCGCAAGCCTGCGCGTGGCCGACCGCGAGCTGAGCGATGAGGTGAATCGCTACCTCAACCTGATCGGCTCCGCCAAGGCCGTGGACTTGCGTCGCCTCACCATCTCCGCGGCAGGCACAGGCGAGCGTGAAATCTTTGTGAGCTACATCAGCGAAGTTCCGGTGTGGAAAAGCACCTACCGCATCCTCATCGACAAGGACCACGCCCAGAATCCCTTGCTGCAAGGCTGGGCCGTGGTGGACAACACCATCGGCGAGGATTGGAACGACGTGCAATTATCGCTGGTGGCGGGCGCGCCGCAGTCGTTCGTTCAGAACATTTCGCAGCCGATGTACGTGCAACGGCCGACGGTGCCGCTGCCCGAAGCTGAAATTCTGACCCCTGAAACTCACGAGGCGGCAATGATGAAGCTCGCACCTCCACCGCCGCCAATGCAAGAGACTATGGGCATGGCGGGGGCACAGCCTATGGTAAGGTCGAACGGTATGGTCATCGGTGGACCAATGGCCGGCGGAGGAGGCGGGGGCGGAGTTGGTCGTGGATTCGGCGGTGGTTTTCTAGCAGGCTCCGGGCCTGGACCGGGCGCCCCTCAGCCCATGAGCGAAGCTGTCGAGGCCGAGACGGCTACAGCCGTGGCCAAAACCGCCGGCGATTATTTCGAATACAACTTGAAAGAGAACGTCACGATCGGGAAGAACCAGTCCGCGCTCGTGCCGATCTTGCAGGCCCGCGTCGAAGCGGAAAAGGTCACCCTGTGGAACGAGGACAGCGACACGCCGCGCCGCGCTCTGTGGCTGAACAACACCAGCGGCACGGAGTTGGACGCCGGCAGCTTCGACATTCTTGACGACAATACTTTTGCCGGTGAAGGCATGCTGGACTCCATCCGGCCGGGTGAGAAGCGGCTGATCTCCTATGCCGCGGATTCCGCCATTCAAGTGAAAACGCGCACCGAATCCAGCGAACGGCCCATCACCCATGTTGTCATCGCCAAGGGGCTGATGACCGTAACGCGCGAGGATTATGAATTGAAGACTTACACGGTCAGCAATTCGGACACCGCCGCTCGCGATGTGATCATTGAACACCCCGCGCGGGACGGGTGGAACCTGGCGAAAGATCTGAAGCCGGAAGAAACCTCGGCTTCATTCCATCGCTTCCGGCTGAAGGTAGAACCCAAAACCAGCGCCGAATTGGCTGTGGAGGAGTTCCATCCCAGGGAATTCGACGTGCAATTGACGAACCTGGATACCAGTTGGATCGACCTTTTGACCCAGGAAAAGCGCATGACCCCGGCCATTTCCCAGGCCCTCAAGCGCGTGCTCGACCAGAAGGGCGTGATTACCGGAATCGACACGCAAATCCGCTCACGCCGCCAGGACGCGGATTCCATCACCACGGACCAGGGGCGCATTCGCGAAAATATGAAGGCGCTGAAGGGCAGCCCAGAAGAGCGGGCGCTGGTGCAGCGTTACACGCAGCAGTTGAACTCGCAGGAAGACCGGCTGGCGGCGCTCCACACGCAGATTGCGGATCTCCAGGCGCGGAGGCAGAAGGAAAGCGACCAGCTTGACAAGATTTTGGAGGAGATTGCGTTGGATGAGAAGTTCTGACGCTACAGCATTCAATCTGGAACCTTCGGGTATTTGCGGCAAAAATTCAGCGTTAGCCGGCGCGTTCGACGTATTTGCCGTCGGTGGTGTCTACGCGGATGACTTCGCCTTCACCGATGAAGGGCGGCACCTGCACGACCACGCCGGTTTCCATGGTGGCGGGCTTGGTGACATTCGTCGCTGAACCGCCCTTGATGCCGGGCTCGGTTTGAATCACTTTCAGGTCCACCGTGGCGGGAAGCTCAATATCGACAGGATTCCCTTCGAAGAACGCCACCTTCAACAGAACGTCGGGAACGAGGTACGCCGCGCGGTCGCCCACGTTTTCCTTCGAGAGGTGAATCTGCTCGTAGTTCCCGGTATTCATGAAGTAGAAGGAATCGCCGTCGGCGTAGAGGTACTGCATCTCGACTTCGTCGATCATCGCCTTCTCAACGTTGTCTTCAGACCGGAAGCGGTGGTCAATCATGGAGCCGGTGCGCAGGTTGCGCATCTTGGCCTGCACGAAGGCGCGCAGGTTGCCCGGCGTGCGGTGCTCAGCTTTGTAAATGGTGTACAGGTCGTTGTTGTGCCGGATGATCATGCCCGGCCGGAGATCATTCGCGTTCATATCCAACCCTTCATTGTGCTGTCGTGGGGCTTAAAACAGGATGGAGAACTGGGAGTCCTTTCCCGCAAGAGCCCAAAGCGTGATTTTAACGGCTTCCTACTTCCCCGTCAACGTCCGCATGTGGATAATAGGCAGGAACAGGCCGGCGCCCGGCGGAAACGCCATTGCGGCGCTGCGGCCCCCAAGTCTATGGCTGCGAAAAATGTCCAGGGTCCTAACGTGCAACTTTCCATCGTGGTCACGGTGTACACGGAGACATTTTCGATTGACGAGACGTTGAAAATTCTGTTGAACAATGATCGTGGGTACATCCGGGAAATTCTGTTGGTCGCGTCGCCCAAGGCTTCCGAGGAGACATTCTCGATTTGCCGGAAGTGGACGGAGCAGGACCGGCGCGTGAAGTTACTGGTGCAAAGGAACAATCCGGGAATCGGCTGGGCTTACCGCGAGGGGATGCAGGCAGCAATGGGGAATTACGTTGCGCTGATGGCCGCTGATCTGGAGACGGAGCCCGCCGCCGTGGATCGCATGGTGAGGAAATTACAGGAAACCGGCTGCGATGCCGTCATTGCCAATCGCTGGCTGCCAGGAGGGGGATTTACGAACTACGATCCCCTGAAACTTGTCATGAATTGGATTTTTCAGAAAATATTCCGCATGTTGTTTTGGACTCGCATCGGCGACTTCACCTTTGGCCTGAAACTGCTCAGCAAGGAAATCGCCGACGCAGTGGAATGGGAAGGAACGATGCACGAAATCTGTATCGAGACAACCGTTAAGCCCCTCAAGCAAGGCTACCGCCTCGAACAGGTTCCCACAGTCTGGGTGGGGCGAAGGGAAGGCCGCAGCGTCAACACGTTTTTCAGGAATTTTCGCTATGTCAAAATGGGATTCAAGATTTTCCTGGCTTCCGTCCGCGCCGCCAAACCAACTCCAGGAGCCGCAGCGTGAAGAAACGTTGCCACATTGTGTTCACCACAATCCATCCGCCGAAAATTTTGCACGATCTCTACGAGAACATAAATCGCCACGGACATTTGGACGAGGTTAAGGTTTGGGTTGTGGGTGACAAGAAAACGCCGTCCAGCGCGCGTGGCCTCGCGGTGGAAGCTTCCGCCCGCGGGCTCGAAACTGTGTACTTAGGAGTTGAAGAACAGGATGAATGGGGAAAGCAATTCACACTTTATCCGCTGATTCCTTACAACACTGATGGGAGAAGGGTATTTGGTTATTTGAAGGCGCTGGAGGACGACTGCGAGGTCATGATCTCCATCGACGACGATAATTTTCCAGCCGATGATGATTTCGTGGGCTGCCACCTGAAAACGGGAACGGAATGGCGACGGCCAGTGCTGCGGGAAGAGCGGGGATTTCACAATATTTGCGAGTACCTGGATTTTGAACCGCCGCGGCAGGTGTTCCCACGGGGTTATCCTTTCCGCCTTCGCGACAGGGCGAATGAGCTTGTAATGGTTGCGCCGCCGGCGGACGCGGCCATTGGAGTGCGGGAAGGCTTGTGGTTGGAAGAACCTGACGTGGATGCAACCACTTGGCTCAACGGAAAAATCCGCGGCACGGGATATCGCGGTCGTGAAACCCTGGTTCTCGAGCAATCCACCTGGTCGCCGGTGAATACTCAAAACACGAGCGTGGTGCGGGAACTGATTCCGGCGTTTGTGTTTGTAACCATGGCATGGCCCGTCCCCGGTGGCAAGCTGGACCGCTACGGCGACATTTGGGGAGGATACTTTCTGCTGAGCCTCATGCGCGGTACGAAATACCATGCAGCGTTCGGTAGCCCTCTGGTCCATCACCGGCGAAATCCCCACGATTACATTGACGACTTGCGCTTCGAATTCTGGGGAATGATCCTCACCGACTGGTTGCTGGAGATTCTGCGCAGTTCATTCGAGCCCAGGGGGGGCAGCATGACCGAAAGAGTGCTGGAGCTTTCGGAATTTCTCGAGGCGGAGGCAACTCCACACTTGCCCTCATGGTGTCCGGCGGAAATTGCCAGCTTCCTTCACTCCACGGCGAATAATATGCGTCATTGGTCCGCGGCGTGCCGGCAGATTGGGGTTTAGTTGTTTACGGGATGCCGTGGACCTTGGATTTGGCAGAAGGCCTCCACCCAGCATTTTAGCGCCTTAGCAAAGAAGAGAAATAAGGCCACAATCTTGTGATGAACCAAAGATTCAGAACGGTCGTGGGCTGTGGTGGAGTGTTGGTTCTCTACGCGTTGGTCACGCTGCCCATGCTCAGGACGTTTCCGCCGATCTGGCCGGATGAAGTCGATTTCTATTCCGCTGCAAACTCGCTGGCGCGCGGCGAAGGAATGGGAACACCCGTGCTTGCCGGCTTTCTTCCCGGAATTGATCGCTACACTTACTGGCAGCCGCCGGGATATTTTCTGCTGCTTTCGCTCGTCCTGCGGTTTGCACCCCCGAGCCATCACTTCGTTGCCTTGCGGCTGCTTTCCTGGTTTCTGGGGGCAGTCGTTCTGCTGCTGGGGGCCGACATACTGAGACGGCTCACGAAAAACTGGCTTTGGGGGCTGGCTGCCCTGGCGGTGCTTGCAACCCAAGTGAGCTTTATTCAGGTGGCCAACGTCGGCCGCATGGAAATGTTGACCCTGGCATGCATTTGGGCGGCCGTGGACGCGTATCTTGCTTATCGCCAGAAGGGCAGGAGGCATCTTCTGGCCGTGGCGAGTTTCTTTGCCGGCTTGGCATTACTCTCGCACTCAGCGGGGATTGTGGCGGGGTTAGTGATGGTTGTGCACGAGATCGCATCGCCAGCAGTTTCTCCGTTGCCTGACGAAGACCTCGGCGGGCGGCGGAAGAGGTGGAAAGACGCGGGCATTTTCGCCGGGTGCGCCGGCGCGCCTTTGGTTGCTTGGGCCTTCTACATTCTGCGCGCTCCGAGCTTCTTTTCCGCGCAGATGTCGGGACAGGCGACGCGGAAGTCGCTGTCGCTCGGCACAGTCATCTCGAGTCGAGGCATTCTCCACTGGCTCGAGTTGCCTTTTGGAAATTCGGCGTCACCGGTGGGTGTCCAATGGGCGGGATATTGGCCTTGGCATGTGGGGGAAGCGGCAATTGTTGAGTTGATTGTTCTCGGAGCCGGACTCGCAGGGTTAATGGCGCTGGGCAGACGGCGGTCAGAAGCTTCCATTCTGGGCGCATTGGCCCTGGCGGGGTATGGAGTAAATCTCCTGATGCCGGAATTCTGGTACGCAGTTTACCTGGTCGCGCCGAGTTGCCTGCTGCTCGGTTGGGCATTGGCCGATTCCCCGCGAGGGCTGGCGCGTGCGCTCGCCTTGGGCGCGGTCATGACTGCGGGGGCATGGAACTACGCCCAGGTGAAACGCTTATGGTGGGTTAGCCGCGATACCCTCCCGGCCGAGCGGCTTTACTTTTCGTCGTTGTCTCGAATGATTCCGGCACATTCCACGATTCTCCTGGCGGCGATTCCCGACCCCTATTTTGCCTTGCGCGAGCAGAATAAATCTTATCGCCTTCTGGAGTTCGTCCCGGAAGAGGTGCCTGTCGATCAGACGCAGGCAAACCGGATTCTCAATCGCGTCGACTACGTCGTGGGCAGTGATTGTTGCCGCCCTGCGTATCTAGAAGACTACCTGCTGGCCCACGGGAAGGTTGTGGCCTCGTTTGGCAGCCGGGATTTCGTGTCACCTCCCGTGGTGCTTTGGAAACTGCACGAGTAAAGAACGAATCACGCGCATTTGATCTTTATGGCAAATTCGCCTGCCGAGCCCGAAGTTTTGCCGCGCGTTGCGCCCTATAAGTGGCTGACGGGCGCGCTGGTGCTGGTGTTTCTCCGCGTGCTTCCCGCCCTCAGATTTCCCATCGGGCGCGACGAGGCCACCTATTGTGTGATCGGGCAGGGTTTGCTGCGCGGCCAGGTGCTTTACCGCGACCTTTGGGACAACAAGCCTCCGGGGATCTTCTACATCTATGCGGTGATCGTCAAGATTTTCGGAGCCAGAATGTGGTCAATTGGTCTTATCGATGTCCTCTGGCTTCTTGCGATTTCGATTTGCATTTTCTATTTTGCAGAACCTTTTCTGGGGGCGCCCGCGGCGGCGCTGGCCGTGGTCATCAACGCGCTCTGGCATTGTTCGTGGGGCTATATTCACGCTGCCCAGCCGGAGACTTTTGCGACGCTATTTGTCTTCCTGGCATATTTCCTCCTTGCGTCCAAACGCCTGCCCGCCTTGTGGAGCGGGATCGCGGCGGGGCTCCTTTGCGGCGCGGTGTTTTGGGTGAAGTACAACACCGCGCCACTGATTTTGGCAGTGGCATTCCTGCCCTACCTGGATTTTTCCGATTTTGACAAGGAGCCGCGCCGAGTGGGTCTCAACATTTCGTGGAAGGCGTGGTTCACGCGAACTCTATATCTCGCCGCAGGATTTCTGATTGCCATTTTTGGAATTCTGATCGATTTCTGGCACAGCGGCGGAATGCCGGCGCTCCGAGAGGTGCAATTCGAAGTCTTGCCGCGCTACGCCTCGACGTTTCTCGATCGCATGCCGCATTACTGGTCTTTTGCCATTTCGCTGATTAACCTCCATCTGGGAATCTGGACGGAGGCGGCCTTTGGCACGGCTTTGGTTCTGGCATGGTGGCGACGTGAGCTGAGGATTATCGCCCCGGTAGTGATGATGGCCGTGGCGGGGTTCATCTCAACCGCCTCGCAGGTGCGCTTTAGCTCCTACGCCTTCGAAACCGCCTATCCGTTTTTCGCCATGATCTGGGGCTACGACATCGTCACGGCGGCGAAGGGCTTTGAATATCTTCGAGGATATTTCAAGCATCGAAGCTGGCGGCTGGCAACAGCTTTGCTTTGGATAGCGGCGGCACAGGCGGTCTATTTCCCCCTGCCCGATATCGCCTACACGGTGGGCGAAGATTACCGTGGCTTCGCAGACTGGATGCGAAGTCCCTGGCAATCTTACGCGAACTATGCCTTCCAGATTCCTCTTGAAAAGCTTCACGATCAGCTTGCCATTATCGACT
>JASHTZ010000672.1 GCA_030040295.1 Terriglobia bacterium
CAGAATTGCGATGCCCATGGAAAGATTTCTCCTTTGTCAGATCAGCCATCCGTGTTTAGCCAGGAAGATGCCCAGGCAGGCTACAGCCAAAAATGCCCCGCCAAAGATGTGTTGCACTGCGCGCGTGCGCAGAGCCCGCCGGATTTCCTTTTCGCTCCGCCAGGTGAGCAGAAACGTGGGCTCGTTCGTTCCCTTCTGAATCATGTTGCGGTCGCGCTCGTCCTGGGGTGCGGGATTTTCCACGCACGTGCCCGTTAGATCGTACCAGTGATCGGGAACCACCAGGAACTCCGTCAGCCGATAGCGCTCTCCCGAGCCTCCACCCCAGGCGTGCTTGCGGCGCGAGGCGACATCAGAAGCGTAGGACCACAATTCCGATGCAGGCACGGCATTGGCGCCGCTGGGGCTCGAGCCAGCAATGCTGCGAAAGGCGCGGGGCAGGATGGAAGTTAGGCCGCCCCCGGTTTCAACCCTTGCTGTCTGAAGCAGATCATATTCCGCATGGTGCGCATCCACCAGCACTTTGCCCGAAGGGTCTTCCAGGTAGAATTTCGGACCGTCGGCGTCCGTAGCAACGTGCGACCAGTGGCCGCCGTTCTTATCCGTCACCCAGTGCTCGATGTCAACTTTGTAGAAGCAGCACGGCGTGCGCGTCACCGGGCTCGGTACCGGCTGCTCAATCTTCGCCTTCCCGTGAATGTCCACCAGCCCCATCGCCACGCTGCGAATGGGGACTTCCGGCGTGTCCATCAGCACGCGGTACTCGCGAAAAATGCGGAAGCCTTTAAAGAAACAATAAAGGCCCGCGCCAAAACCAACCGTCAGAAAGAGGTCAATTTTTACCGACGCGTCGTCTGATGACATAGGAAAAACCAGGAAGGTCCGCCATCGTACTTGAGGCGTCGTTAAAAGGCAAGAGCCACAGGCGTTGGGTCATGTCTCACTTTGAATTATGGAGCCAGTTTCGCACGTTCTGGAGTTGTAGTGCGGCTGTCCCCAGCCGCTTAACTTTCACGGGTGGGGACACCCGCGCTACAGAATTCAAAGTGAGATGCTGCCAGGCAGAATGGCATTTGCAGATCTGCGAATTCCCTTCTCCTACGCGTTCAGCCCTATCTCCAGTATCATGATGGGCCGCTCCGGCGCAGCCAGGTTCATCTCAAATCGAGGTCTGGAAGTGAGACATGGCGGACTTTCGAATACTCGAACACACAGCCGACGTTGGCTTTGAAGCGTTCGGGGCCACGCGTGAGGAGGTATTCGCGAATGCCGCTCGCGCATTGATTTACTTAATTGTAGAATTGGAGACGATCGACCCTCGCGAGGAAGTTCGAGTGCAAGTCACGGGACCCGACCCCGCGAGCGTCTTGGTAAATTGGCTGAGCGAGGTTTTGTTCCTTCACGACGCGGAGGGATGGATCTTCCGTGAATTTGAGATCCAGAGCCTTCAGGACGATTCGCTGAGCGCGATCGCACGCGGTGAAAAATTCCAACGATCGCGGCACCAAGCCAAGCTGCTGGTGAAAGCCATCACGTACCACCAGCTCGCGCTGGAAAAAACCCCGCGGGGCTGGCGAGCGCAGGTTTATGTGGACATCTAGGGAATTCGGCAGGCGAGAGTTCATCCTGGACTGTGCAGTGCTGGTTATCGGGCTCACGTCTTCCACGCGCAACCTTCATGCCGCCTCCGATTTTTATACCGTCAAGGAAGTCAAACCCCACATTTACGCATGGATTCCCGACGATGTGATCGACCAGGAATGCGATCCACTCTTTGCGCGGGCGGCGACTGCGGGATTTATTGTAACCTCGCAAGGTGTGGTGGTGGTGGACACCACCAACAGTCCCATGAACGCGCGAGACCTGCTCTATGAAATTCGCCAGCGCACGGACCAGCCCATCCGCTACGTCCTCAACACCAGTTCAGCGGGCGACCACATGCTGGGTAACGAAGTTTTTACGGATGAACAGGCCACCCTGGTCTCAACCAAAGAAGCCCAAACGGAAATGCTCCAATACCGGGATGAGCTCGCCAGCCGCATGCGCGGTGAAGATGGCTGGAAGCTGGAAGCGCGCATGCGCGGCTTCCACGTTACGCCCACCACCTTGACTTTTGATGAGAAGATGACGCTGAACATCGGCGGCCAGGAAATCCGCATCATCAGCGTGTTGGCCGGAGATCACTCCCCGGAGGATTCCGTGGTGTATCTGCCCGCCGCGAAAATACTCTTCCTCGGCGAGCTCTTCGACAATCAATATTTCCCGCGCGTCGGCGGGCGCAACGTTCATCGTTGGATCGAGGTCCTGCAACAGGTGGAAAGCTGGGACGTCGATACATACATTCCCGGCCACGGCGTTCCCGGAACCAAGAAGGATGTGGCGGAATTCCGCGGATTTCTGGAATGGGTGGTGGCTTCAGTGGAGTCGCGGTTGAAGCAGGGGCAAACGCCCGATGCCGTCCAGAAAGGGCTCTGGCTCCCCAGGACTTACAACTGGCACGCGCCCGATCTCGCCCAGGACACCGTGGCAGATGTCTGCAAACAGCTTGCACCCGCGCACGCCGCCCCGCCGCCCGCCCATCCGAGCGGTAAATAAGCCTGAGAGGGGCCAAGCATTTTAAAGCCGCCGGTTTCGCGGGCAATAGTTAATCCCCATCGGCGTGAAGAACCTGCCAAACAATCAAATTCCCATGGCGATGCAGAGCGCCGCGGCATCGCCGATGCTCTCACCGAGTTCGGCAGGGACGACCTGGCAGGTCTTCGCCGGCAATTCCAGGGCCTCGCGCGCAATGACGCGGCGGGCGGGCTCCAGCAGCAAATCACCCAGCCGCATGGCCAGGCCGCCAATCACGATGCGGTCAGGGTTCAGCAGGTCCACCAGAATCGCCAGTACCTCTCCCAATTTTTCGCCTGTGGATTCCAAAACCTCCAGCGCAACTTTGTCCCCCTGCCGCGCCGCTGTGCCAATTTCCTTCGCGGTGATGGGATTTCCCGACCGGTAGAGTTTTGACAAACGCGTGGGGCGCTTTTTCTTGATTGCCGCCGCCACGGCCTGCTGCGCCACCTGTGCCATTCCGCCGCCGCTGGCCCACCCCTCCGCCGAGCCTTTCTTGTTGTGGCCCACGGGTCCGGTGCGAGTCAAACGGAGATGGCCGACCTCGCCTGCAAGGTCGTTGGTGCCGCGATAAAGCCGGCCGTCGGTAATGACTCCCGCGCCCAAGCCCGTGCCCATGGTGAGAAACACCATATTCTGGCAGCCTTTGCCTGCGCCAAAGCGATGTTCTGCCACGGCGCCGGCGTTCGCGTCGTTTTCAATCAGGCATTCCGCGTGGAAGGATTCTTCCAGAATCGACTTGATCGGCACATCATCCCAGGTGGGCAGATTGGGCGGCGACTGAATGATCCCCCGCACGCGGTCCAGCGGTCCTCCGCAGCTTACACCGAGCCGCGCAATACTGCCTTCGCAGCCGCTGTGCTCCGCCAGCATCTCGCGGATTCCCGATTTAATCAGCTCCAAAGCTCTCTCCGGCCCCTGCGCGGGACGCGTGGGAAATTCTTTGCGCGCGATCACTTGCGGCGGCGCGGAAGAAAGCAGAACCGCGGTTTTCGTCCCCCCAATGTCGATCCCCACCAGCAGCTTGCTTTCGGAAGTTGTCAAGAGCAGTCTCCTGTTCCCGCGCGCTCGACCTGAAGCGCAAAGTCAGTTTGCCTTCCCATGCAGAAGCAATGAGTTTGGCCGGCGCCGGGTTTGACCACCGGTGGCAATAGTCAAACTATACTTGTATTTTCCTTCCGAGGGAATATGCTCTTGCCTGAGCCAGGAAGGAAATTGCAGCTTATCATTACTGTGGGAGAAACAATGAACATTTCGAGAAGAGATTGGTGTCTGCTCGCCGCCGCACTTGCCGCCTCGCCGGGAATGGCGGCGCAGAAGGGTGTGTTGACGAGCGAAGTGTACCCTTATGAAAAGCTTCCGGTGAAGGAAGGCAATGGGCATCAGACTCGCGCTATTCTCTCAGGCGAACTGCACAACGGGTGTTACATCGAAGTCCACCAGACGCGCCTGCCTCCCGGCGCCATGCCCCACCCGCCACACCATCACCTTCACGAGGAGATGTTCCTGATTCGCGAGGGAATGCTGGAAGCAACCATCAAAGGACAAATCACGCACCTGGGACCGGGCTCGGTGGCATTCGTGGGATCGAATGACGAACACGGAGTCCGCAATACCGGAACATCGCCGGCAGAGTATTTTGTAATCGCGTTCGGCAAAGATTCGTAGAACTGCGAAATCAGTGGAGGGGCGGCGGTCCTGCCGGAGCAGGACCAGCGCCTTTCCCGCACTCGAATTCCTCAACTCTCCAGCCCCTTTTTGCAGTACGCGTAACACTTTTCGACTTCGGCGATGGTGTCCATGCCGGGCTTTCCGTATTCGTACTCAATGTTGGCGGGAATCTTCCAATGATTGTCGCGCAGCAAATGCAGCACAGGAATGATGGGCGTGTCACCTTCGCCGAAGGGCAGGTTTGCGCCCTGGTGGAATCTGCCGTCTGCCTCACGATACCCTTTCTTCCGGTCCTTGAGGTGCAGCGTGACCATCTTCGAGTGGTACTCTTTTAAGAACGCCACGGCATCGCCCCCCGCCGCAGTGAAATGGCCGATATCGAGATTAATCCCGAGGTAAGGAGACGCGCCCTTCAGCGCGCGCTCAAAGGTTTCGGGCGTCGAGAACTCGTCGGGATTATCGACACTCGAGTGCCCGTGGAATCCCACCATAATCTTGTATTTCTGCGCAAACTTGTCGACTGTGGGCGCCACGCTGACGTTGGCGGAGGAAGTGATGTATTTC
>JASHTZ010000673.1 GCA_030040295.1 Terriglobia bacterium
CTCGGCTGGGCTTGGTACCGGCAGCCTCTGCAATGGCGTGCTTCCAGCGTTCGTGGGACACATTCCGGATTTCAATGAAATCCACCACCACTACCACTACAGGCTCGGCTGCGCCAAGAAGTACAAATCCCTTAGCGTACAACGGATCATTGATTCTCAGAGCTGGTGCGTTAAGCCCGCCGAATAAAGGTTCCCCTAAGGGAGGAGTAATATCAGTAGTGAATGTCGCTAGATAAAATTCAGGGGCGGCAGACGCAGCGCGCCCGACACTCCACAGGGCACCCCCGGCCATTGCGTGCAATGCATCACGTCGAGTCACTTTAGCATCGCGCATTCGTATCTCGAATTAGTCTCATGAGTGTCTTCTTTCGAGAGACTCAGGAAGCTTCACCCGGCCAAGCCTAAGCTTTTTCGTTGCCGGCCCCTCGAATGGCTCGTATCACAACCGATCAATAACAAAGGGCAAAATCGTGAGACCGGCCCGACGGCCCCCAGCCAACGCGAGTAGCGCATGCGCTTCGCTCTCACTCTCTACCTCCTCAAGGCTTTTGTGGATCGTTACCCAATGCCTACCTAAAACGGAGAAAAACCTTTCTCCGTTTTAACTGTCCATTCGCCACTCGAAGCCTTCGCAAACCGGGGAGGCTAGCAGCTCCGCCTCCTACTCGGTCGCCGTCGAAGGGGCGCCAACTGGAGCCAACGCCGCTTCGTCCGCGGGGATACCATCGATCGGACATTCAGCGGTGCCGATGGTCTTGCGTGTGATCGCCTCCGCGGCCCTTTGCGCCTCCGCTGGCCTGTTAACCCAGGCCCGATAAAATTCGAACGGGCACTCCGAAACGCCTTTATCGCCATCCCCCGATTGAATCACTCCGGTATATCCGCGGTGCAGCAACTTGAACAGGTGGTTCTGCGATTGCGCATTGGCACGGAAGTCCCGGATGAGTGACTTGGAAATGGCGGCATATTGGACACCGTTCTCCTCCTCCCCGCATTCGCCGAGAGTGCGACCATCAAAACCGATAATGGCGGAATGGCCGAAATACGAATACACCCCATCGAACCCGGAGGCGTTGGCCACCGCCACATAGACGTTGTTCATCCAAGCCATTGCCTTAGCCACCATGATCTGTTGTTCCTTGGCCGGATACATATAACCTTGGCAGCGAACGATTAGCTCTGCACCCTTCATCGAACAATCCCGCCATATTTCGGGATAGTTGCCGTCATCGCAGATAATCAAGCTGACCTTGATGCCTTTGGGTCCGTTCGAAACGTAGGTGCAGTTCCCCGGGTACCACCCTTCGATGGGGCACCAGGGCAAGATCTTTCGGTACCTCTGCACAATCTCGCCCTTATCGCTGATGAGGACCAATGTGTTGTAGGGAGCCTTCGCCGGGTGGTTTTCATGGCGTTCCCCGGTCAGGGAGAATACACCCCAAGTGCGAGCCTGCCTGCAGGCTTCACAGAAGATTTGGGTTTCTTCTCCCGGAATTGTTGCGGCCGTTTCCAGCATTTCGGCGCGATCGTACATAATCCCGTGTGTGCTGTACTCCGGAAAGACGATAAGGTCCATGCCCGGCAAACCCAGCTTGATCCCTTGAATCATCTCTGCGATCGCTCGGCAGTTTTCAAGCACCTGCGCATTGGTATGGAGCCGCGGCATCTTGTAGTTCACCACGGCGACTCCTATCGTGTCAGCACTGCTGGAAATATCTCCATGGATCATTAGCTGCCTCCTTCATTCGGATTCATTCCCGGCTTTTAACGCCTGTCTTCGGAGCAGTCGGTCATGCCGCTTTGCGCCGCCCGAATCGCGAAAAGGAACCCTCACTCACCGCTTCGCGCTCCCTGTTCCGCTGGGGCGGGAGACGGTAGCGAGCGGAACGAGCCAAGTGGGTGTTGCTCGAAATTTCCAAGGCAGAGTGACCAACCAGCGCTTTTGCGGTTATCTGTAGAGATTTAATGGCACCCTCCGGCTAGAAAATGCCCTCAGCCCTGAAAGGGTGATTCACCTCGTTAAATCCGGATGCCCGATATCGCCAGTGCGCGAATTCAGTGCGAATCTACACGACAAATGCGAGTTTTACCTTTTCCCCTTCAGATACCTGCCGAAGAAGGCGATGACGGGAGCGCGCAAGTTCCGTATTGATGAAATTTCCCCCGTGCGACAAGCCCCCTGTTAACAAACCACGGAAACCATCTCGCCTGCCGCTCAAAACTCGAACTTCAGACCCACTTGAATAGTTCGGTTGTTGCTTCCAGTATAAATCTTACCCGCCGTTGGTATTGGCAGACCGCCGTTCTGGGTATCCGCAATTGTCGTATCTGGATTGCCGAGATTGAAATGGTTAAAAGCATCGAAGAAATCCACCCTCAATTGTAGCCGTGGGCTTTCTAAGCCTCGGATTGGTATGCCGAAGTACTTCTGCGCGCTCATGTCCCAATCAGATGAACCCGGACCGTCGAATGCGTACGCTTGGCTATTCCCCCACTGCCACGGTTGCGGAGGAGTAAACGCAGCCAGATTAAGCCACTGAACACCGGCTGTTATGTTGTGGCCAGATTGCTTGTCATACATGGAAACGCCGGACACCCGGTTGGCCAACCCCCCCCACCAGCCGACGTAACTGGATGGAGGTTGGAAATCCATCCCAGTTAGGGGTAAGCCGGTTGAATAAATTGTAATCCCCGCAACCTGCCATCCTCCGAGAACGGCATCTAGCACGCCGTGGGCGTCACTAATAAATTGCCTCCCCTTGCCGACCGGCAGGGAGTAAATGTAATTGAACTCCAACCTCTGGTTCGGGAAATAGGAACTGTTCCCATAAGCAGCTTTGGTGTTCCACTCGTATTGGCCGGGCCAAGCATACCCAACTTCATCATCGCTAAGCGCCCGCGTGAAAGCGTACTCAACCTGAGCACCGAGACCTCTTGCCATACGCCGGGTGTACTCGAGCTGCAGTTGATTATAGTTTTGCTTTCCACCGCTGAGGTCCGCGTCTATGCCCCCCCACGGCTGTATAGGCAACTGGGCCTGTTCCGATTCGTTCGGGATTTGATACTCGGGCACGTCAATGGGTACCTCGTACCAAACATCGTGCTGCGTTTGACTGCCTACGTAAGAAATACGCACCATATCGCTTGCGCTTAGCTGCCGCTCTACCGTCAGATTCCAAGACTGTGTGCGGGGAAGCTTATAGTTGAGTTGCATCGGGAAAAGAACCGGATGACTGGATGCAGCCTGCAAGCCGCCGTTCGACGACGGGAAGGGATTTGAGAACGTAATGTCGGGTAAAAATTGAGACGTCGGGCTTCCGGGAAGCTGGGTTGTGAAAGTTTCGAGGCTGGCAGAGTTTGACGAGGATGCGCCCGAGAAGCGGGGCACGGTCGTTGAATCAAGTGGCGAACAAGCACTACAGTTCGGAGCGTAGTAGATCCCGTAGCCACCCCGAAGTACGGTTTTGCCATTGTTAAATGGACGGAATGCAAGGCCGAATCTTGGCCCCCAATTGTTATAGTTGTTGGGCCACATGTGCAAGGGCAGGCCTGCCGCCTGGGATGTTTCGATATACGGGAGGAAGGCATTGTAGATCTGAGGAGCCATCCCGTATTCAAGTGTTGGCGTGGGAGAGTTCTCTGGAACAACCAATTTGTTGCTCGACTGGATCCATGCACCCTGCAAATCGTTACGCACGATCCAGGGCGTTGTATTCATAACCCTGACCCCGATATAAACAGTTAGTCTATGCGTCGCCTGCCACGTATCCTGAAAATAAAGCTCCCAGTCTTTGTTATAAAATTTATTATCGTGGCCCACGGTGCCAGTTTCCGACGTGTTAGCATCGCCCAGGAGATAATCCGCGAAGTCGTTGCCCTGCGATTGTGGTTGCCCCGGGTTCCCCTTATCACCCGTCCATTCTCCATTGAAAGTAAAACCCGGCAGGTGAGCATAGGCGCTCTCCTGAAACCAATCGATAACGGACACATAGGCGCCGGCCTTCAACGTGTGGCGCCCGTGGACATGAGTGAGGTCATCCATGATCGTCAAGGTTGGCGCATAACTCGACAGGTTTCTGTACCCAGTATCACCAATGGAACCATAATCAAGGAACGTCATGTCCGGAAGACCGCGCTGGGCACTTGTCGCTTGCTGGGGGAACAGTGATGTTGGATCGAAATTGAGATTCTGGCCGTCGTCGTGCTGCGGCTCGTTCTCCCAGCCGAGTCGAAAGGCATTAAAGGTGGTCGGGCCGAAGGTGTGCTCTTCAGCTAGTTGGTATATCACCACATTAGCACCGTAATTCGAGCCATTTCCGTACGCTTGCGGTGTGGTTCCCGACGCCGAAAACCATGGGAGGTCCGTATGGTGGTTGAAGAACCCCGTCACGCTGTCCTTGGCTGATAGCTGATAGTCGAGCCGCAGGTCATAAATATCGAAATCTCTGGGGACCGCAACTGTCGAGACGTAGTCCGGCGCTTCGTTGGGCAGTCCCGGCTCGTTATTCGTCGGCTCCGGCAAGTACACATTCAACGCGCTTGCCTGCGACGTGAGCATGCTCTGGGGGATCACATCACCGGAGAACGCAGCGCCTGTAAGTGGATTGTACAATTGCGTATTTCCTCCAGCGGCCGTGAGGAGGGCTCCGAAGTCACCCGAACGCATTGCCGCCGACGGAAAATTCAACTGGACTGGGCTGTAAGTGCGGTCGCGGAATCCCGAGAAATTGAAAAAGAAGAACGCCTTATTCTTCCAGATAGGCCCACCTACGTTGCCCCCAAACTGGTTTAAGTTGTTGGGCGGCTTGGGCTCTCCCGCCGCGTTGAGCGTGAGCACGTTCGCTGCCAACGCGGAATTCGTGTTGTACTCATAGGCTTCGCCGTGGAATTTGTTTGTTCCTTGCTTCGTAACCATTTGCACGTTCGCCTGCATGGCGTATTCGGCATCC
Source organism: Terriglobia bacterium (assembly GCA_030040295.1). GTDB lineage: Bacteria > Acidobacteriota > Terriglobia > UBA7540 > UBA7540 > Bog-366. The sequence continues at coordinate 4,950 of JASHTZ010000673.1, forward strand.
ATACTGCTAACATCGACTTTGAACTCCTGCATGGAGCTTGTCGGTGGCTCTCCCACTAAGCCGAGACCATAGCCAATTAGCCCTCGACCATTAGTGAAGTCGTTGGTGTTAAGCCCATTGAGGAGGAAGTCGGTCCCGCCCCAATAAGCGCTGCCGCCAAGCTGGGGGTTGGAACCACTACCACCTATTCCCCCAGGCGCCAGCTCTATTAATGTAGAAATCGATTGCTGCGCGGTCGGCAGATTATCGAGTTGATTGCTGGTGAGCACACCTCCGACGTCGCCGCTGTCGGTATTTACTAAAGGAGTCTGGCTGATCACGGTGACGGACTGCTGGGCTGAACCTACTGCAAGCTCCACGTCCTGACGCACCGTCTGCGATGCCAGAACGTCGATGCTGGCAATCTGAACCACTCGAAACCCGGCTTTTGTCACTTGTATCTGGTACACACCGGCATACAGGTCGGTGACCGTGTAGTCGCCTGCCGATCCCGTTGAGGTTTTCACCTGGATACCTGTGCCCTGATTAGTTATCACGACTTGGGCGTCCGGAACCGCAGCCCCTGAAGCGTCGGTCACATGCCCAACAATAGAACTTGTAACGACTTGGCTGAGGCCAAGCGTCGAGAACCCCAAAACTAACATAAACAGAAATAACCCGTTTCCTTTCCTGACTACCATGTGGCATCTCCTTCCGAATTTCTGCCGTCCAGTGGCAGATCAAAGTTCAATGTACGACCAACCACCATTGGAAGATCGTTGAGTTCGAGCATCGCCCCCATGGCGTAAGGCCCGTCGTTTCGTGGTCGCGCGGCGATCCGTTTCGGAGGAGGCGCAACCTACGGCGTTCGTTTTGGGTCGCTATATTTATCGGGCCTAGGTGACCGACCTGCCGGAGACCCCGCCGGCGTTGAGTCCCACTTTCGAAAGCAGAGTGTCAAACCGATAATACGCAGTCAAGACTAAATACGAAGCGGTACGGACAATAACTCACTTTTATTCACTGTTTGAATATTCCAGCAAGCTTCCCTGTTTCTCTAGCCCAAGTTCGCTGCGGGAGGCGCGATTTGAGGATTTTCGTCCCACCAAAAACAGCAAATACTAAGCGAAAACACGAAACACAAAAAGGCGACACTTCCAGCCTATCGAAAACCGGAGTGGGACCGTGCTGGCAATGCGAGTACGGTAATTTGTTACTAGGTATTGCAATATTGTATGCTTATTCTATGTTGCTAACATGAGGATGGGAACACAGAAGGACCGGCAACAACAGGAAGAGATGCGGATACTGCAGGCTTGTGGCTCGTCAAAATCAAATTCGCGCACGGACGCGGCGTAACTTACGATTCGATCGCTAGAAGCTATTTAGCTCTGTTGACATCCTTAGGAAAGTGTAGCGATGCCTCAAGCGATACAGGTCGAAACTCAGGCCGAGCAACAGAGCTTGGAGCGTCTGCATGCGGAGCGAGCGTCCGGGGGCGCGAGCCGAGAGCTTACGCTTCGCCGGGGAGAAAACGCTGATCAGAGCCCACCGCCGATAGACGCGGCGAGGAAAGGCTCGCCGCATTTCAGCGCGCACTCCCCGCAAGCGCCACGTCTTCTTACCGCGCTTAGCCGGGATGACACTCCGGGCGCGGAGTTGGCTCCGAATATAAGTATGATTGCTCTCGCTGTCGAATTCGGCATCGGCCAGCACCAACCCGATCGGGTCTGCTCGGAAGCTGTCGCGAGACCACACTCGGCAAGCTCGCGCGGTCGTTCAAGGGACCCCGTCGCGCCCTTTGCGCCAATACGCACTGCCGGTCCAAGTCGACCACCACGATCCACTTGAGCCAGTATTTCCAAGGCAGCGGCCGTCGTCCGTGATGATGGAGACGCCGCACGAAGAACGTGCTCACCGCCTCCGACGCTAAGCCGGTGGCATCGAGGCCACCCGCGCCCGCACTCGAACTCCCGGCCCGACGCCGTGCAGCCGACGTACGGTTTCGTACACCGCTCGGGCCATGGTACGTTCGTCGACACGTCGGAGGAAGCGGTAGAGGGTGGTGAAATCGGGTACGCTCTCTAGTCCCAGGATTTGGCGCAGTTCACCATGCTCCCGCAGGCGCACCTCGGCCTCGCGAAAGGTCCAATCCTCGTAGCGCGTCAGGCCCAGAATGCCCGGCAACTGTGGTTGGGTGAACTGGCGCTTGCTGAAGCGAGTCCGATAACAGGGAAGCACCGCCCGACCTACTTGCAGGACGGTCCGAGCGAATGCCAACAATCCAACCTCCGCCATCGCGCTTGCGGCCTCCTGGCAAACCGACCCTTGCGAAGGGCTGGCGCACTCGAATTCTCGCGGATTGGATCAAGGATGTCAACAGAGCCAAATGACTTCTATTCTTAAGATGGAGCATTGGAGCATAAAGAATCGGGATAAAGAGTTTTCTGGGTAGGCAACGCGTTCAGGCGGCGAACAGCCGCAACATCTTGTCCCGGGAGAGGTCGATGTGTCGGGCCATGGCTTGGCGTGCGTCCTCGGCCTGGCGCTCTCGCAGAGCGTTGATGATTTCCTGATGCCCAATCCAGCCGGGAACGCTCTTCGTGCAGATGGTGTCAAGCCG
>JASHTZ010000674.1 GCA_030040295.1 Terriglobia bacterium
CCAGTTTCTAGCTTCCAGTTTCTGGTTTCCAGTTTCCAGTTTCTGTCCTTCACAGTTGATGGTCATCCGCATCCTCATCCCTCTTCTCCTTCTCTTTTTTCTCCTGCTGGCGCTGCACCTGTTCCATGTGCTGCTCCTGCCAGGCGCGCCAGTGGTCGTCCTCGCGTTGTTTCAGCTCGCGCAGGGAAGCGTCGTCAATTTTGCGGATCTCGATATCGCCCGCCACGGTGCGAATTCTCAACACTTCTCCCCCGCCGTTCAGCGGTCCGCGGCAGCGAAGGGTGGTGGGAACCAGGTCGCCCTTGTCGCCTTCAATTTCCAGCGGGAAATCGGAGTGGATCTGGTGGCCGGCGGCGGTTTGAACGGCCGCGTCAATGGTAACGGCCAGGTTGGCGGGCAGGTAGACGTACACATCTCCTACGCTGGATTCAAGCTGCGAGGGGCCGATGGTTTTTCCCGTGCCGTTGAACTCCGCCAGAATGCGTCCGGCGGCGGTGGAGGCGCGCACGGCGCTCGCCACCTCCAGCAGGTCGATGCTGCCGCCGGCGGTCTGAACCACCACCCGGCCGCGCGCCCCCTGAAGGCGGATGTTGCCGCCCGCGGTTTCCGCCTGCACGCTGCCGCCCGTGGGCCCGATTTGAATTTGCCCGCCCGCGCTCTGGGCAAGCACCGCGCCTCCTGCGCCGGCCAGCACCACGTCTCCACCCGCCGTCTCCGCCCTCACCGCACCGCCCACGTTGCCGGCAATGATTTCACCGCCGCTCGATTCCAGATTCGCGGCGCCATGCACGTCACCCACGTGGATCGTGCCGCCGGCCGTGCGAGCGGAAAGATCGGCGCCGGTGTTTCCCACGGTGATATTCCCCCCGGCGGTCTCGATTCGCCCCATCCCACTCAAGTCGCTCAGGCGCACATCGCCGCCCGCGGTGGTCAGCCGCGCCTCGCCTTCCAGCGGAGCGTCCACGGTGACGTCGCCGCTCTGCGTTTCCACGTCCAGGTTGTAGCGCACGGGAACGACGATTTGAAACTGCACGCGGAATCTGATTCCGTGCCTGGCATGCTGCGGAGATTCAGCGGAAATGTAGACCCCGCCGCTCTCCATCATCCGGGTGCTGAACTGAAACTTGTCAAACAGCGCGCGCGCTTCACTTTCACTGGGGGTATAGGCGCGCAGGACGACGGTGCAGCTCACTTGGCGGCCCGACTCGGGGTGAATGCTCACCGCGCCGTTATCGACGCGCAGCATCAGCCGGCCGCCTTCCTTCACCGGAGTCGAAAACTCCATGCGCTGCTGCCAACTGTTGCCGTGCCGCACCGGCACGTTCTGGCGCGCGGACGAAATATCGCTCGGCGCAGCGGGCAGGGCAACGAGAAATGCCAGCACCGCGAGGGTGCAAACTCGCATCGTTCCCATCGGACCCATGGGGGGAAGAAATCCTCACTTTCCGAATTTCATTACGGCGTTGGCGCACTTGTAGCGAACGTAGGGATTGGTATCTGTCGTGGCCAGTTTCGCCAGTGCTTGAGCCGTGGGCTCATCGCAGCCCTCTTTTTCCGTGCTGGCAATCAGCGCGTCAACGGCGGCCACGCGCACGCCCGGGTTGGTATCGTTCTGAAGCGCCTCCAGCAGCGCGTTGTGCACATCCGCCGAGGGACTGAGGCTGCAAACCGCTCCCAGGGCCTCGAGTCGCACTCCGGCGTTGGGATCGTGGCGCATGGCGTAAATCAATGCCTCGCGGATGTTGGGATTATCGGCATGGGAGCGCAGCGCGTCCAGCGTGTCGCGGCGGATTCCGGGATTGTCATAGCTCTTGACGGCGTAGAGCAGCACCTGCTGGATCTTTGGGTCGTCGAGCGAACCTTCCAGCGTGACGCGCCGCTCCGCATCCAGCGTGACTTTCACCCCGCCGGTCTGCGGATCAGGAACGACGCCGCTGATGTCGCTGATGCGCATGTTCTGAAGGTCGGAATTGGAGACGTCCGCAGTGTTGGCCACGCCCAGGTTGGCGGTTCGCGCGTTAATGTGCGGGCGCAATCCCCAGCCCACGCCGAACCCAAACAAAACCAGCGTCAGCCCCAAGGCAAAGCCCGAAGCGGGTTGGAAGCGCAGAATTGGCAGGCCGTTGTTCCACAGCGCGCGCCACCCGTGCTGCTGGCGGTCCAGCGCTTCATCCAGCGACATGCGGGCTTCGGCCAGCAGGGCGGGGGAGACTTCCGCCTCCGGCCGCCGGGCCAGGACTTTGTGGAAGCGCTCGAGCTTCTCCCGCGCGGACCGGCAGGCCGCACACGCCGCCAGATGCTCTTCGCAGGCGGTTTGCTCCGCCGAGGTCAGTTCCCCATAGAGCAGCAAGGTCAATCGCTCTTCGAGTTCACGGCATTCCATAAATCCATCTCCCATCGCCATGCCGCCCGGAAGGGCGGCGCTACTCACGCCAAATCTCCCAGTTCCATTCGCAATTTCTGCGTCGCTCTAAACAAACTGTTCTTCACGGTCTGCTCGCTGGTCTTGCAAATCTCGCCGATGGCGCGCAATTTCAGGCCCTGATAGTGCTTCAGCTCGAATACCATGCGCTCGCGTGGATTCAGGCGCGCGAGGGCTTCTTGAATCCGCCGGCCAATTTCGTTGGAGGTCGCGGCGCGCTCCGGGTCGAGCGCGGGACGGTCATCCGGAACGGATTGGAAGAACTCGGGCTCACCGTCCTCGGGCGGCATCATCGTCACTTCCTTGCGCGTGCTCTGCCGGCGCAGGTGGTCAAGGCAGACATTCATCACCACTCGATAAAGCCAGGTGGAGAATTTTGCCTCCGCGCGGAAATGACGAATGGACCGGTAAACTTTCAGGAACGCTTCCTGGTACAGGTCGCGGGCCTGTTCGGGCGACCCCACCACCTGCATCGCCAGTCGCAGCACATTCTGGTCGTAGAGACGGATGAGTGCATCGAAGGCCGCACGATCTCCTTCTTGCGCCCGCCGAATCAGCGAAAGTTCATCAGCCTCGCTCGCGGGAGAAGGCTGCGCAGATGCTTTGCTGGCGAACTCCAAGCAAATTCCATCCATCACTCGAAGGTTCGAACCTCTCAATGGCCTTAGACGGCTCATGGACAAAAAGGTAAGCCCCCAAAGAACTGATTTGAAAATTTGGCGATCGGTTCATTTGGAGATTTGGCATTGTGGATATTTAGCCAAGCCTCAGGATATTATGCCGGCAGGGAAATGTACAGACTGTTCACGTTAAGTGCTGGTGTTTCAGCAACATTGCTGTGTAGTTTCAAGAAATGATTTAATTCCAAACATAAAGGTCACAGGGAAATCGGGCTCGCGCTTGACTGTCGACCCCGCATGGGATAAAAAGGGAAGTGTCTGGCTCCAGGCAAGTAAGACCAGGCAAGCAGGGAGGACCATGGCATACATCATCGTAGTGCTTGCGGTTCTGGCGAGGTTCATTCCCCACCTCGATAATTTCTCGCCGGTCTACGGTGCCCTGCTGTTTGGCGGCGCTCACATTGCCAAGCGCCATTCGCTTTGGTTCCCTCTCGCCGTCCTGGCGTTGAGCGATTTGGCGCTCACGCGGTTTGTCTACCATATGCACACGGGCTGGGGTGAGCTCATCGAACTGGCGGCCTTCGCCTCCATCGTGCTGATTGGCTGGTCGCTACGCGGACGCTGGTCGACGGCCCGGTTCGCTGCCGCCGTCGTGGCCGGTCCCACCGCCTTCTACCTGATCAGCAACTTCGGCGTGTGGCTGGGCTTCCAGATGTACCCTGCCACCGGGCAGGGCTTGATTGCCTGTTACGTGGCCGGACTTCCTTTCTACGGCAGCACACTGCTAAGCGCAGTAATCTTCAGCGTGGCTTTATTCGGCGCTTATGAGCTCTACCAAAGGCGGTTCCATCCCGGCCCCGAGTACGCTGCCGCCGTCAATCGCTGACGAAAAGGTGCTCAATCTCACGGCAAATCCGCAATCCAAAAGGGCTCTCACCACAGAGAGCACAGAGTTACATAGAGGAGAATTTCTCTGTGACTCTTTGTGGGCTCTGTGGTGAATCTTCTTCGTTTCACGCATGTCGAGAGAAGCCGGCCGATGATCCTGCGAGAATATATGAGAGAAGAAAATGAAGATCTGCTCCTTCCTGCCGTCCGCAACTGAGATACTTTTCGCGCTGGGGTTGGAAGACTCGATTTTTGGAGTCACCTTTGAATGCAACTATCCCCCCGCCGCCCGCGCGAAGCGCGTGGTGGTAAATGCCAAGATTCCGCCAGGGCTTTCCGCCGCGGAAATCGACACCGCAGTGGCCGGTTACGTAGCACGCGGCGAGAGCATTTACAAAATCGATGCCGAGGCGCTGCGGGAAATCCAGCCGGACCTGATTGTTACCCAGGATTTGTGCCATGTCTGCGCAGCTTCCTCGGACGATCTGGCCGCCATCCTGGACGCTTACCTCCCAAACTGCAAGGTCTTGTCGCTAAATCCTCATGTATTGGATGAAGTTTGGAGCGATATTCTGATGGTGGGTGACGCCGCCGGCCGGCGCCCGCAGGCAGAGGATCTGGTTGCTGGCATTCGGGCGCGAATGGAAAAACTCCGGCGGGAATCCGCAGGCCAGCCGCGCCCGCGCGTGCTGTTTCTTGAATGGCTTGACCCGCCTTACGTGGGCGGGCACTGGGTTCCGGAAATGGTGGCGCTGGCGGGCGGTGAAGATGTCCTGGGCGTCTCTGCCAAGCCCAGCTTCCGGGTAAGTTGGGGGCAGGCGCTCGAAACCCAGCCCGACGTGGTGATCGTCGCGCCCTGCGGATACGATGAAAGCCAGGCGCGGGCGGAGTTGAACCAGTTTCAATTTCCAGCGGGCTGGGAAAATCTTCCTGCTGTCCGCGGCGGGCACGTTTTCCCCGTGGATGCGCAAAGCTATTTTGCCCGCCCCGGCCCCCGCCTGTCCGAAGGGGCGGAATTGCTCTCCATAATTTTCTCTTCGCTCCTTACTGCCCAACCGAAATGATAACCCCTCACTATGGAGGCTGTGGCAAGGCGACACTTGAGAAATGAAATCAGGCCTACTCTAATTTTAAGCGTTATAGGACTCCTTGGCGGGTCCGCCTTTCTTCTTCCCACGCCTCGTTTTGGCGGAGCCGACAACCCAAGCACTCCATTGCAGGCCATCCTGATTGATGGAAGAAAGGGCGGACGGGTATTCGACGGGATTGGCGGGGTAAGCGCCGGCGCGTCATCGCGCCTGCTCATTGACTATCCCGAACCCTACCGCAGCCAGATCCTGGATTATCTCTTCAAGCCGCACTACGGAGCTTCCCTCCAGCATCTCAAGGTCGAAATAGGCAGCGATGTAGATTCCACAGACGGCGCCGAGCCCAGCTTTGCCCGCACGCGTGCGGAAATGCAGAGTCCCGATCTCGACCGCGGCTATGAGTGGTGGCTGATGGAAGAGGCAAAGAAACGGAATCCCGCGATTATTCTGGATAGCCTCGCCTGGGGCGCGCCCGGTTGGATTGGGGAGGGGCATTTTTACTCGCAAGATATGGCGGATTACTCCGCAAAATTTGTCGAAGGCGCACGAAGCGCGCACGGCCTGGATATTCGTTACACGGGCATCTGGAACGAGCGAAGGCATGACTCGGGCTACGTCGAGCTGCTGCATCACACGTTGCTTTCCCAGCATCTTCTCACGAAGATCGTTTGCTGCGATGAAACGCCTGGTGAAAATCCGTGGGGAATTGTGACGGAAACCGCGCAAGATCCCGCGCTCCAGGCGGCGGTCGCCGCGGTAGGCGTCCACTACCCTCACGTTCACGAACATCTTACGACGCCCGATGCGGCTCAACAGTCCGGCAAACCGCTATGGGCCAGCGAGGACCAGGGGA
>JASHTZ010000675.1 GCA_030040295.1 Terriglobia bacterium
GTGAAAGAGTAGCTGCCGGTGAGCAATCCCGGGTTGTAGGGGTTATAGAGATAGTGGATGAACTCGCCGCCCAGGTGGAGGTTGTGCCGGCCCTTCTGCCACTCCAGCGCGTCATTGACAATCTGGAATCGATCGATACTGGTAGAGGGGCTTTCGCCGCCGATGCTGTAGAGGCCGGTAACTCCAATACCCGGAAACTCGCTGGGCGGGACGTTGGCAAGCCCTAGCGAGGCAACGTTCTGCGCATTGGGAAGCGTAAAATTATCCTCTTCCACCTGGGCTACGCGAAGTTCGTTGGTAATGGCGGGCGAGAAAATGTGAACCCACGTCGCCTCTTCGTGATAATCCCTCCAGCCGTTGGTGGCACTGGGGTTGGCGGCATTGTTGATGTAGGGAGTTTGATTCGTCCACGGTCCGTCGCGCGCAAACCGGAACCACAACCGGTCATAGTCCCCGATTTCCTGGTCCACCCGGTCGGTGTTGTACAAGTACGAATGGTATGCCACCGCGTAGAGACAATAATCGTAGGTATCAAATGCGCAGTTAGGCATCGGATAATAGGTCATGATCTTGGCGGCTACAGGATCTTCCGGAGTGGTGATGATATTACCCGCGAAAGCGGTGCGGGAATAGGTGCTGCCGGTGACCACCGTGGTCGCCGGGTTGTAGATCGTGGGGGTCGTGGCGGTGTTGTTCGGCTCGGGTCCGGAGAAATTCCCCTGGCGCTCCATAGCCGTCGGGACGGTGGTGTTCAACTGGCTGGGTTTGTAGTTCAGAGTATCTTCCCAGTCGGTGAAGAAGAAGGTGCGGCGGTTCCGGCCGTTCCAAATGTGGGGGATATAAACCGGCCCCCCCGCATTGCCGCCAAAATAATTGAAGATATCTTCCGGTGTGGGGGCCGGATGCACTGTGAAGAAGTCAATGGCATTCAAATTCTGGTCGTTGTGATACTCGAAGAGCGCGCCGTGCAAGTTGTCGGTGCCCGACTTGGTAGTGGTGAGGATCGCGCCCCCTCCCGTCTGTCCGTATTGAGCGCTGTAGGGCGTGATGAGCACTTGAAGTTCCTGCGTGGAGTCGGGGGTAGGAACGAAACCATAGGTGTTGTCCACCGCCATGTTGCTGGGCAGGCCGTCTATGATGTATGGAACCGTGTCCGTGCGGCCGCCTCCCACGCTGAAGTCATTCGGATTGCTGTAGCTTGGGCTGGACCCTGACATGCCTGCAAAAATCTTGGCCATCACCAGCTCGGTGGGGCCGTGTGAGCCGATTACCTCGGGGTATTTCACCAGGTCGTCGCTGGAAACCGTGGCGCCGATCATCGGCGTCTCTTTGTCCAGCAAGGGAGGCGTCGCCGTGACGGTGACGGATTGCGTCGTGCTTCCCACCTCCAGCGTCGCGTCCACATGCGCCGCCTGGTTCGAAACCAGAAGAACATCTGCTTCCATGTCTGTCTTGAAGCCTTGCTTGGTAAACGTCACTTGGTAGTGGCTGGAGGTGAGGAATGATACCTGATAAATTCCATCCTTGTTCGTTTGCGTGGTCACGCTGACGTTGGTGGATTTGTCCGTTACGGTGACTTGGACGCCCGGAACGAGCGCGCCGGAGGAGTCCTTGACGATCCCGGTAATCGAACTTGAAACCGTCTGCGCAACGGCGCTGGCCGCGAAGAGCAACCCAACCAAAAGGCCCTGCGCTCCGATTCTCAAAATCCCCCGCTTCCTCTTCTTCATACTGTATGCCTCCATCCAAACTGCTGACTGGGCCAACCACATAATGCAGGATGTCCATGGATTTGAATGTTAATTGTTAACAGCCTCTCGTTACAGCCAGATGACAGGGTGACGAAGTTTTGGGCCAGTTTGGGTCCAACCCGCGATTCCTCGCAGAAAACTTTGAAAGGGACGCAAGCCGGCCAGGAAAGGTTTCCAGAGATGCTTTTACCAGTTGCTTCGCGTGAGTGAGCTGCATGACAATCCAACTCGCGTGTGAATGGACAAGCACCGGCCATCTCATTCAAGCTTCAGGACTGGCTGCGAACATGGTTTCCGGCTCAAAGGCGAATTCCAACGAACTTACAAAGCGAATCGCACGTCGACGGCCGAGGCCACCTGTCGCCAAGTGATGTTCCCGACGCAGAAATTGGAGGAGCAATCGCAGTGGTGCTTCAGATTTTCGATTCGCACTTCTACTTCGAAACTTCGGACTTTTACCCGATTCGGGAAAACTTGTCAAGAAAAATTTGTGAAAAATAATCGAAATTTTGAGGCTTCGCCACCACTCGCTGCCTGGCCGCAGCCCCGCGACCCTTCAAATCAATGCGAAAACCCAAGAAAAACACAACTTTTTGATTTTCCTCCGGCACATCCCACATCGACAATCGGTTGAAGTCTTCCAAAAATGGACAAGAAAGATGTTAATAATTATCGAAATTCTAGCTCCCCTTTAGCCCTTTATACGCAGCCAGATAAAACGAATTCCTACCTGGAAAACCGCCAAAATGTGAAAAATGGCCGGTTTTTTTGAGGGCTTTTCCCTCCGTCTTTGAGGCAAGTGTGGCTCAAGCCGGCAACGATCCCCACGCTGCCGTTCCACCCAAATGCCCCTCGCCTCAAAAGCCTCAATCTTGCTCAGACGTGATTCGAGCCTTAACGACAATTTTCCACATCGGGCGGTTTTGGTATGGGGCCTGTTTCCGCCTTCAAACTACAACGGCTGATGGGTCCGTAGGAATGGTCCGGCGTCTTACATTTGGAAATTAGAACTTCAGATAGTACAGAAGTACTCCACAAATAACGTCTTCACTTGTTGCCGTCGGTGGTAGAATCCCTCCGTTGATCGAATCGATAACGGCCGAATTGAATTCTAAAATTTTTTCTTCGAAAGAGGCGCCCTCTTAGCTGGGCTTCCCGGAAGCGGAGGACTATGGAACGCAACCATACCGTTGCTGGATCTCCCGAGGTCAGGCTGGCGGTTCGAGTGCGCGGGATGTCGCATGAGCACCGCTTTTTCGATGAGCTGGCATCAACTTCCCGCCTGACCCCTGAATTCATCGTGATTCGCCTTCAAGAGAAAGTTGACCCCGACGTCGAACTGCACGTTACCAATATGCGAACGCAGGTTGGAGGCACCTACCGCGTGGCGTGGATTAATGCGCGCTCGGTCGGAGGTCCTTACGCCGTGGGTCTCGAGCTCCTCGATCGGGAGGGGGAGATTTGGGAACCGGACTCCTTCCCAACGGGAATGGAGTCGCCCCTGGGTCCTCCCGTGGCATTACTCGAATGTCTCCTCTGCCACCAACAAATATCCACTCCTCTGCCTGAGGTAGAAGCCGAATGTCTTGGCGAGGGCTTCACGATAGCACGCCATTGCGATTCCTGCCGTGCCACAACTTCGTGGATTTTTTCGGTGGAAAAACCCCATGCCGAAGTTCCGCAGCGAATGGAATCCACACCTGCGCATTCCGCCCCGCAGAAAGCCGGGAGCTTCTTCAGAGAACAGCGATTGAAGGGACGCGCACCGATTCGCATGCCCATCAAAACAATTCGCCACAAGTACGGCGCCATGGTTTTTGATGTCGGCGAAACCATCAATGTTTCGCGCACCGGAGTGTACTTCGCCACCAATCAAACGTATGAAGTGGGTGGATCGGTGAAGATCGTCATGCCTTACCAGCCCGACGGAGTGGACATTGCAGTGCCTGCGCGCGTGGTTCGCCAGGATGAGCCGCAAGGCGCCACCCGGAAGCGCGTGGCCGTCCATCTGACCTCCTGAGCCGCCGGCGTTCACTTCTCCGCGCAACCGTGCTCAAATTTTTGCTGGTAGAAAGCCAGCGCCTGCCCGTAGGTATTCAGATCCAGCGTTTGTTCCTCGGTGGAGGGAAAGCGTTTGAGGTTTTCTTTGGTTTGATTGATGAGATTATTTATCCAATTAACATAATACTTTGCATCAGACCTGCAATCGTAATGGCCCGGCAAATATACAGGACTGGTGTGCGCGAGGCGGAGCGTTTCACCCTCGCGCGAGAAACACCGGGCGGCAATCCAGGAATACTTTTGCGGATCAAGGGTGAATTCGGCCTGGAAATCACTGGTCTCCGGCGGGATGGGACGCCAATCGATGACCTCACCGTTGGCCACAATTTCAATGCGGTCGAGCGGCTCGGGCGACCGCGCCTCCACGCTCGCCGCCATCAGTTTTCCTTGCGGTTTCACCTGCAAGAAGAGCATGGGACCGTTGGTAACAAAGCTGGGGCCCTCGCGCAGCGCCCGGAACCATTTTTCCACCGAAAACGGCCCAGAGAACTTGACGTAGACGCGATTGAATCCGATGGGATTGGGAAGCACGCCGCTCGCCGTTCCCGCCGAAGCCGGAAGATGGAATCCCAGATTCAGGTAGCGATAGTAGAGGCTCAAGATGTAATTCAGCCAGCCCTCGCGCCCGGCAAAACTGTGCTCGCGCGGGCGTCCCCACGCCTCGCTCGCCTCGATTCCATATTCCGTCAGTTGATTGCACAGAATTTCCATCGAATCCGCGGGCTCAATCGCCATCACCACCGGCACTTCCCACCAAAAGGGCTTTTCCGCATCCACCCAGGGCAGAATCGCTTGTGAAGCCCGCTGGCGGCGAGCCTGCCGAATGAAGTTCAGCGCCGGCGGCCACCAATCCGCCGCCCCTTCAAAATTCTCGAGCGGCGAATTGAGCTGAAGCATCAGCCATGCTCCGCCGCCGCGTTCGTCTTCGGCGTTTCGCAAACTCACCCAGTGCCGCGCGTCGATTTCAATCGTGGAATCGGCCTCCGACCGCCAGATATCGCCCGTTTCGACTTCATAATTTTTTCGGTGCGGCCATGAGGT
>JASHTZ010000676.1 GCA_030040295.1 Terriglobia bacterium
GCGGAATTGGCAGACGCGCCAGACTTAGGATCTGGTCCCGCAAGGGGTGGGGGTTCGAGTCCCCCCTTTCGCACCAACAACTTACAATCTAGAGAAAACGATGGGACCAGACCGAGGGTCTGGGGCACCGGGGCCGCTTGGGTTAAAGCGTCCTGCAGGAAAGCACGCTGCTTATTGGTGATCGCGCGAACCGAAACCGCCCCAAACGCTTTGGCAAACACCAGCAAGCGGGACGCAAGTGGCGCGGTCTCCAAGTTGATTCGGCGCGAGATCGGCTACTTGACCTCTGCGTAGGACGCCGCCGATCTCCTCCTCCATTTGGTATGTGACCGGCGGTCGCGCGAACGACCAATGGTTCTCGCTATCAACCTTGAAGGATCGTGCTTGTGATGATGGCAAGCGGCCCATTCCTCCTGACATGTGCCCGCATACTGGCCCGCTTCGCACAACCTAATATAGCCAGCCTGAAGGATCTTGGATGTACCCCCAGAAACCCTAGACGCCAGCGTCCACATTCGTAGCTATTATGTCTTCTGGGTCGATTTTTGTTAGCGCCTCAGGCGTCGCGTCGGCCATCAACATATCGAAATCGGCGCGCAGGAAGTTGTTCTGCCACCACGCCTGCCACTTCGGAGGCTCAGCGCGGGGATCTTCAGCAAAGCGACTAAGGTCTTGAGCTGCTGCCGGACCTTCGAATGCCGACGAGGCACTTCGACCGCCAATTAGTGACCCTGCAACCGCTGAGCCTTGCCCGTCAAATCCCGAACCGACGTCTGGTATGGCGACGCGTTCTTTCGGGACCGCCAAACCTGACGCCAAAAGAGCGGTTCCCGTCCGCAAGAAGTCACGACGCGATGAAGATTCAGACATTAAGTCCAACTCCCAGCCCACGACCTCTGGAATACTACCACCTCGCGCGCTGAACTGATTCCACGACTGTAGGCATACAGCCAGAGACTGATCAGGACCTGCGGATCGGTGTGGTCGCGCCCCGCCCGGCCCTCCACCGCCTCGATCTCCGCATAGTACCGCCGCAAATCCAGCCGCTCCACCAACTCCCAGATCGAGCGCGCGGCGTGGTCTTCCTCAATCAGCAATTCCACATCAATAGTTCGCATGACTAACTGTCGCCGATTCACGATAGCCAATCGTGGTCGAGTATCCGCAGTGTTTCTGCTCATGCTTCTACTCTACGCATTCCACCTTGCTCCAGTTACGCATTCCTGCTAATTCCTTCACACGTTCCAGGTTCTACTTCCCTAAAGGGTTTAACTCGGGAAGCTGAAATCGTATTGGAAAAAATTGTACAAATGTTCGTCCAGCCATTACTTGATTACGGTGCGACAACCTGAAGGTCTGATGCCCGAGAGAATCACTTCAATATTTCGTACGCCGCCAGCGCGTAAATCTTACAGGCCTGAACGATGCTGTCAATACCGACCCACTCATTGGGTCCGTGTGCCAAGGAGATCATTCCCGCGCCATATGCGGGAACAGTCGGGATTCCCGCCTCCAGTTGAAATTTGGGCGCATCCGTAGCTGCAGGATAAATGCTCGCTCGAGGACAAAAACCCAACACTTGTTCTGATGCTGTCGCCAATGCCTTAACGATCGGCAGGTTCTGGCTGACTTCGGTGGGTTCAATCCAATCGAGAGGTGGAGCTTCGACCTGCAATTCCACATTTAGCAGGGGATCTGCCAAACGCCGCTGCTTCAGGAACTCCTTCACGTCGCCGATGAGCCTTTCCTTTTTCATACCTGGTAGAGTCCTGACATCCACTCCGAACTCGGCATAACCGGGATAAACGCCGAAGTAAACTCCGCCCTTGAGCTGAACACCGAGATTCACAGTAACCTCGTTCTTGCTGAGTGAGTATGGGCTGTGTTGTAGTTTCAAGTCGCGGCTCATTCGGAGCATCAAATCCGCAAGCTTAAGACTGGCATTGACAGAAGGGAAGTAGTCCGAAAGACCACTGTGCATCTGAGTACCGGTAACTTTCAGAGTAAAACAGCAAAGTCCGCGGCTCGCCACATGCAGGTACTCCCATTCACGATTGATGCCGGGCGGCTCACCAATCACTGCCATATCTGCTTTCAGCCCGTACTGAGTCGCTAAATAATGCGCCCCGTATTTGCCGCCCCCCTCTTCATCGGCCACAAGCGCAAGAAGCAAGTCGCCCTTGAGCCGTCCCGAATCCCGCAACGCTGCTGCTGCGTACACAAATGCGGCCACCGCCGCCTTCATGTCGGATGCTCCCAATCCGTAGAGCTTGCCGTCTCTCACAACAGGGCAATGGGGATCCGTCTTCCACAAATCTCTCGTATTCCCGACGGGCTTCGTATCTGTGTGTGCGACGTAAAGCAAAGTTGGAGAGCCCGTCGCACCCCGCAGCCTGAATAACACGTTCGGCCTCTCCGGCAACTCCCCCACAACGGTTGCACCCTGCAATCCGAGACTATTCAGCATATCAACAATGAGACTCGCAACCTGACGCTCGTCGCCCGGGGGCGTCACACTGGGGGTTGAGATCAACTTTCCCGTGAAATCAATTAGCGCCGGCGCCGATTCATTGATGAACTTTAAAAGCTCATTCTGGTGCATGACAAAACGTTCCTCGAATGTTGTAGTTTGAGGTCAGACGTCCTTACTTGACATACCTCGTCGCTTCGAGATTAAAACGCCTGGTGCCAACTACTAGTCCTGTAAGGTCCTTGTCGGCGGGTTTGCATATCAAACTCACTAAGCATCCGACCCCACACGTTGTCACTAGCCCAATTGGCGCGAAATAGAAAAAAGAAATATGGCTCTGCCAGGCCACCAGTGAAACCGCCATTAATCCCACCAGCCCTCCCGTTACTGCTCCCGTTCCATTAACCTTTTTGACCAGCATCCCAGTTAAGAAGATACCGAGGATCGGGCCTCCCAAAACGCTGTTTATGATGTTGAAGCTATTTACCAAGGGGCCCAGCCGGCCCGCATATAAAGCCGCTACCGTGGCGGCTCCTCCCCAGACTGCTGCCCCAACTCGTCCTGCGACAACCATTTGACGGTCACTCGCACCCGGCCGGACAAGTCTCTGATAAAAATCCACAGACGTGACGGTCGTTAAGGAGTTGATGCCTGCGCTCATCACGGCCATTGAAGCAGCGAAAATAGAAGCGATCACCAACCCAGACAGCACCCCGCCCAGTTCGTGGACTACAAAGAAGGGCAGAATTGCATCAGCCATCTTCAGGCTTTGGAGAAGATCAGGATGAAAGTGATAGTATGCGTACAACACGGTCCCAACAGCGTAAAGAAGGCCACTCATCGGGAGTGCGACCATGGCATCAGTAAGAACCGCGCGCTGACCTTCTCGAAGCGACCTGGTCGTGAAATAACGTTGCAGATACGCCTGGTCGGTGCCCAAAGTCGTCACGAACAGCACCAATCCTCCCAGGGCCATGGCCCAAAATGAGGTCAGGTGATTCGGGTCCATCGTGAAATTAAACATCTGCAAACGGTGTGTTGCTTGAGCAAAACGAAAGGCTCCATGCCACCCTCCGGGAATCCCAGAAAGCGCAAACAGGCAAACCGCGATAATCCCCGTAACCAGAACCGAAAATTGGAGGGTGTCCGTCCAGATTACCGCTTTGATACCGCCCAGGGTTGTATAGATTGTCGTGAAGGCGCCCATCGCGAAAATGCATCCATAGAGTGGCAACCCGGTGATAGTTGAAAGTGCTATGGAGGGCGCATAAATAACAATCGCGATGTGCGAGCCCCGTGTGAGGAGAAAAAGCGCGCTCCCAAATAGCCGCGTCTTAAGATCATACCTTCGCTCGAGATATTCGTATCCCGTCGTGAACTGAAATCGCATATAGAAGGGCAGGAACAAGAACATGACGACAGGTGCAGCAGTCAGGTATCCAAACAAGCTCAAAAACAGTTCCCAGTTGTGCTGAAAGGTCCATGCCGGCATGCCCATGTAGCTGTTCGCGCTGAGGTCTGCTACCACAAGGGAAATACCGACGAGCACCCAGCTCATATGACGGCCCCCCAGGAAGTAAACTGCGGAGGAGGTCTTCTTGCGGTAGAAGAATGAGCCAATGAGTGTGAGTGTTATGACGTACCCGCCGAGAACGAGCCAGCTTGACAGACTGAAGTGAGAATTCATCGGACTCTAACGAAGGATTTGCCTTTCCTGGACTCTATCGAATCTTGCCGCGCGCGGCGACGCGCCAAGTCCCCTGAAGTTGCTCATTCCTCAACAGGAACACTTCATCGTGCAAATTGACACAAGTGCAGACGTGGTTCGGGATTACCGTCAATACCTCTCCCACCTTGAATTGGTGCTCCGAGCGGCCCGTATCCACGTAGCCGTGCTCTTCATTCAACCTAATGATTGTCGCGTCGGGTGCTTCAACAATGCATCCGTAACCACCTGCTGCTCCCGAGTTCGTCAGGTCGGAAGAGAGCGTCTTCGACCCCGCATCAATCACCGCACGACCGGGCACCGCAGTGGAAACTACCGTCGTTATGACGCGGGCGGCGCAATCCTCAAGCCGGCACACGCCTTGGTAAAAGGTATTTATATCGTTATAAACATAGGATCCCGGCCGGATCTCTGTAAAGCCAAGCTGATGCGAAAAACCTGCCGAAGGTGTCGATCCTCCGGAAACGATTTCAATCGCCAATCCTGATTTTCGACAAGCTTCGAGAGCTGTCTGAACCCTGCCAAAGACGTTTTGCGCCTCGCGCCTTCGCTCTTCTTCGCTTCCCCAGATGCATCCGGGGTATGTCATCAAGCCTCTAAATCGCAGTCTAGGAAGTTTCTCAATCGTCCGCGCCAGTTGAACAAGCTCCGCTCCGGGCTCAACACCACAGCGTCGCAGACCTGCATCGAATTCTGCCAGGACTTCTATCGTTGCCCCCGCTTCAATTGCGGCCCGCGAAAGCTCCTGCGCGGCGGTCTCATTATCAAGCGAAACAAGAATTCTTCGTTCGCGGGCAACTGTGGCGAGCCGACGCAAGTTCTGATGACCGAGAATGGGAAAGGCCACGAGAATGTTGTCGAAACCGGCCGCTGCCATCACCTCGGCCTCACCGACTTTGGCAACCGTCAGTCCGACGGCGCCGCGTTCGATCTGCATTCGCGCAAGCTCGGGCGTTTTGTGCGTCTTGGTATGCGGACGCAAGGCTAGGCTGTGCTTGCGACTATATTGCTCCATACGGGCCAGATTGCGATCGAGCGCATCAAGATCAATTGTCAAGGCCGGTGTGGCCAGGTCGCGAAGATTCATAGGATGTTCATCGTTCGCTGCGTAGCCTTTCTCTTTCTGAAGGAAGGGGATGCGTGACACCATGGGGTTTGCTTAAGCTTGCTCAAATCCGATTCCGGCGGATCACAGCGAGCAGTGCTGGTAACAACCAGTCGCGACAATCATCGGCCTCGGAACGATCCTGGGGAGACCACAATTCGGTTTCACATCGAACGGTTCTTAGCTTGAATCTCAGGACCGCTAGAGCAGGTTCGGGGGCATCAGCATGCGTGCCAGACAGTCGAGCGCCTTTTGAATATGCGCCTGGCCTCTGTCGAGGACAAGACTGGAATGGCCGGGCAAAAGGGCATCAATCTTCAGCCCCGCTAATTTCCTCAAGCTGGCCATGTACTGTAGCAGATTGCAGTCATACACAGTAATGATCAGGATTTTTCCATCATGGAATACAGTGTCGCCCGCGAACAAATATGTTCTACCGCCGTCGATCATCTTGTAACTGAGCAAGCCCGCGCAATGCCCGGGCGTCTCGATAACTTCTAACTTGCAAGCTCCAACCCGAAATGTGTCTCCTTCCTTCAATTCGCTGTCAATCGGACACGCTTGAAAGTGATAGTCAGCCGGATAGAACCCTGCGGATTTGGCCACATCCAAACCGATCGAATCCTCTTGGCCCTCTCTCACAAATTGTGCCA
Organism: Terriglobia bacterium; assembly: GCA_030040295.1. Classification (GTDB taxonomy): domain Bacteria; phylum Acidobacteriota; class Terriglobia; order UBA7540; family UBA7540; genus Bog-366. The sequence goes on from JASHTZ010000676.1 coordinate 5,955, forward strand.
CTTCCGCAGAAGCTATTACCTGAACTCCCAGGTGCTGCTTCCAGTAATTCGAGCCCCCGGCGTGATCCGCGTGGCCATGGGTTAACAAAACATACTTGAGCTTGCGATCATCGAGGCCGTCGGCACGAATATTCGCATGAATTCTTTCCGGCTCCAGGCCAACCCCGGAATCGATCAGCGCCATCTCGCTTCCGCCATCAACGAGGTACACGTGACAGTCCAAGGTATGGCTGAGACCGAATCCGTGCCAACCGCCGCCCACAAGGTAAATTCGATTGGTAAGTCGCATGGGCCACTCCTTTTGGCGGGTGCGTGCGCACTGTTCCTTCACGCCCCTGGCAACACTATCCCTCCTGGCATATTCGACCGCCCTCTTTCTACCTCATCGAATTATGAGCGGCTTGCGCGACGAGGGAACTTGTCGAGCGCCTGCTTGCAAGGTATCCGATCACGCGTGAAGCAAGGGGCCGGGCCTACCGATCGCCTTCTTGTCATCCGATTGGCACCTCAAATTCGCGGTTTTGGCGGGAAGATTCAAGGAGCGACAAGGCCACCCGGAGGGCCTTCAGTCCCTCCTCGGCGGTTATGATAGTTGGCTGGCGATTCTCCAGCACGCAAAGCGCAAAGTAACAGAGTTCCTCCCGCAGAGCTCCGAACGCCGAACCTCGCAGCACAGGACCATAGCTAACATCGGGAACTTCGTGACCGTCTTCCATCCAGAACGTAAGACCCGATTGCAGAACATCAATGGTAGCGATGCCCGATTTCGTGATGACCTGCATGTAGTCATCAAAAGCCGGCGTTTTGTCGGGCAGCATCCATGTGGCCTGGAGCACCCCGATGGCGCCGTCTCGAAACCTAAGAAAGGCCCAGGAGAGCTCCGAGCAACCATGGGAATCGACCACAACGTCGAAAGCGCGAACAGACACCACATCTTCCCCCACATACCAAAGCATTATGTCAATGTCGTGAATAGCGTTCATCAGCAGAAGCGGAGTGCGCTTATAAGTTGCGGCCAGTTTGTGAGGGCGGCATCGCCGAGCGTATATCGAGACGACGCGACCGAGCCGGCCCAAGGCAATTTGTTCCTTCACTGTGGCATATTTCGTCTCAAAGCGCAGAATATGGCCGGGCATCAGAATACGGTCACGGGCGCGTGCGGCTCGAATCATTTTCTCAGCCTCTTCGACCCGGGTCGCAATAGGTTTCTCAACAAAAACATGTTTCCCATTTTTCAAGGCTGAAAGGACAGGTTCGAGGTGCTGATTTTCAGACGTTGCGACGCTTACTGCATCAACGTTCTCTAAATTGCAAAGTTCACGATACCCTTTGACGACTCGCGGGATGTTATAACGTGTGGCAAGCTTCTGAGCCCGCTCCTCAACAGCGTCCGTCACGGCCACAACCTCAACGTATGGGATCCCAGCAAAAGCTAAGAGGTGGCTTTCTCCAAAAGCTCCACAACCCACCAAGCCAACGCGTAATTTGGAAAATGCACTCATAATTTCTATGACCAAGCGTGGGATACGGTCAAAGCGACCAGAATGAGGGGCGCGGCGAGCTCACCGAGCCCGATGTAAGTACTCAGATGTTTCGCATTTTCATCGGAACCAGAGAACTCCCATCATGGTTCCCGCGATGGTCAGCATCCCAATGCCGAGGAAGGTCGATAGGTTCAAAGTGGCTCCTTAGCGCGATGCCGCTGGCCTTACGATTGCGTGTCGAATAGCCCGAAATTGCCTGGCGATAATCATGGTATCGGTACCATATGCGAGGAACTGAATGCCGATATCGATGTCACGCTGAGCTTGTTCCGGAGTGACGGAAAAACTCCCCACCGCAATTCCCTTTTGCCCCGCACGCTTGACAATGTCGCGCATCGCCTCTACAACCTGCGGGCTCGTCACCTGCCCGGGAATGCCGAGAGACTGAGCCAGGTCGAATGGACCAATGAAAATACAATCGATACTGGGGACTGAAAGAATCTCATGGAGATTGGCAATGCCTTCCTTGCCTTCAATCTGCACTATCACCGCGGTCTCTGCATTCGATCGCAAGTAATACTCGGCGTCGTTGGCTGAATCGTAATTCGCCCCGCGTGCAAAAGGGCACACACCGCGATTTCCGCCCGGATGATACTTGGCGGCGGCTACGGCTTTTTCAGCTTTCTGCCGGCTTTGGATATTGGGAACCATGACGGCAGATGCTCCGAAGTCCAATGCCTGGGTAATGCGATGAGGGTCGACGCCCGGCACCCGGAGTATCGTTGTCAGGCCCGCTCCTTCGGCGGCACGCAGCAAAAGAAGCGCTCCATCAGTTCCCATCATGCCGTGCTCGCAATCGATGATTCCGCAGTCGAAGCCGGCCTTCCCTACGATTTCCGCCACGTCGGCGGCCGGTATCTGAAGGAACGTACCCAGCAGAGGTGAACCCGCACGAAGTTTTGCCTTGAATGGGGTCATAGATTACCGGTTCCCCGCTTTCTTTAGCACTGCGCCACTCTTGTGAGTCGAAACGGCATTCAGCAGAGTGTTCATGCCCTTGAGGAACGACTCCTGGAAAGAGACGACGGGACCGAAGTCGTGGAATTCCTCCGGACTCAACGCGTTTTCCTGAGAGGCTTTTCGGAAATCCGGGAGACCCATTTCGAGTTCCGAGATGGCCTCATCGGGAATTTTTTCGTCGATTTTCGAAATCACTGATGGGTCAGAGGCAATAATCTGCCGGGCGATGCTCCAGCCAATCGTGATTGCCAACCGTCCGCCGACAAGGTCGGTAAAGTGATGAGAGCCACGGGCTCCCCCGCCAAGGAGGATGGCCTCATACCCGCGCGATTTGTAGATCCGGTAAGCAGCTCGCGAAGCCTCGCAGACGCCCTGGCGAATCAGTTCTTTTGATCGCGAAAGCCTTTGGGCCTCCGCTGACTCGGTTAGAAAGGTCTCAAGCACACCGGCGATAAAGGTTACGTAACAAGGCGGCCGCGTCTTGGAGCGCTTGAGTGCCTGCCTGTACGTCTCTGCGATGTAAATGGCCTGGTCCACCGAAAACCCCAGCGTCGCAATGGTCGGGATTTCCATCTCCACCAGCTTCTCCAACGCTGCCGCGCCAGCCGGCCAAGCGGGAACCTTGATAACGATGTTTTCACCAAGTTCCCGATAGCGAAGCGCACCGTTGAGGATGGCATCGTGGTCGGTGTTGCATCTGGGATTTCCCTGAATGGCCACTAGCCCATGCTTGCCGCCGGAACTTTCGAAGATGGGCAGGAACAACTTCTGAAGGCGCCCGACAGCCCTCTGGTGGACCCAATCGACAACCTTCTCAATATCGTCGGTTTCCCTCAATCCGTCGTCGATAAGATCTGCAACGTAGCCGGGTTCCTCGACGAGCAGGCGAGCCAGATAGGTGGGGTTCGTCGTCGCACACAGGGCGCCGGCGGCCACGGCGGCTTCCGCTTCGGCAAGCGTGGCGTTATTGATCCAGAACTCGGTTGGTGTTTGCGCATGTATGCGCTGAAAATAACCAGCCATCGGAGCATTCATCCTGGCAGTCCCCGTCTATACTGTTTGTGCGGCAATCCTTCTCGATGATAGCCCTCAATTGCCATTGCATTTGCAATTTGCCCCTGGAAACGCCGGCCCCTGGTCACCGGATTGGACGGCGGACGGTCCCCGCCGTGGGATCTTGACCCGGCTTGTTAACGGTATCCGAGCAGGCAGCGCCAGTCTTGTAAGAAATTGTCGCGGATCGGCCCCCCGGGGCAGCGATTGTGACCATCTGTGAATTCCTCCCGAGCGCTCAGTTGAGTTCGAAGATGGGCTCCATCTGGGTCCAGAGTTGACCCGGCTTTGCGTCGGGAGGAGTCTCAAGATACGACGACATCAGCCGCTCCCACTCGCCTGCCTTCGGCTCCTCCAGGTACCGTGCCAGATACGTGGACGCGTCAAAATCTTCGGCGACTTCCATATACATGAAGAGCTGGCGGCCGAAGATGAAAATTCGAGAGCGTTTCAGACCAACCCGGCGCAAACTTGCCTCCACTTCGGGCCATATCTTCTTGTGATACTCTTTGTAATCCACGACGGCCTGGGGGTCGTCCTTGAGATGGGCAATCAGTCCAAAGTAGTTCAAGCGATTCCTTCCTCTTCGGGAAAGGCTAGTTTTGTTGGCTTTCCGAATCTGTCAGTATAATTCCAGGCTCGTCGAAGTCACTGTCCAACGGAAATAGCGGGCGGTTGACTCGCTGGAACTGCAACATCCGCATGTCAGGTGGAGTCGGCCCTGGAACGTTAAGCACAAAGAAGCCCTTCATGATGTCGCGATAGGCGATGCGAAAGTTCATCATATTCTTCACGCCGACAAACTTGGCTGCTTCCGGCGCTAGTCCCACGGAACGATACTGTTCATCAGCCCAGTCATAGGTGGGATAAGTGGAAACAAGCAGGCGGATGCCGTTGACTTCGAAAACGGCGGAAGTGCCCATTGTAGCCGAGGCGCCTCCCAGAATTCCGCCTGTATATGTGAACCGCCCGTCGGAGATGCGCGTAACCCTGCCGGCGACTTCCAAGGGTCGGCCCCATCGAGGGTCCACCCCATGTCCAAGGCGAAGGCAAAGAGTGGAACCCACGCCTGCGCGTGCACACGCTTGAGCAGCGTCAGGGTCCACTACCATCGCCAGGCAGGTTTCCGTAACGCCGGTCTCCAGCAGTCCCTTCACCAAGCCGATTCCATCACCGGCGGCACCGCCTCCCGTGGTGTCGGCGGTATCGAGGAGCAGTATTGGTCCCCCCGGAATTTCGCGGCCCCGCTTGACGGCCTCCTGCACACTGAGGGTTTCAACCTGGAATTCATGGCGCAGCATCCAGTACCGCTCCGCCAAGATGCCAGCTTCTTCCAAGGCACGGTCGACGTCCCCATCGGTTACTACCAAGCTGCTGCAACCCAGGTCGGGAATATCGATATAGGACCCTACCATGAAAATTGAAGCGGAGAGAATTCCCGGGCACCGCTCGAGGCATTTCGCCTGGTCCATCATTTGGGCGAACGGAGAATTCCAGTACGTCGATGCGTTGAACCCGGTTAGAAGCATCGGCACCTTTGCATGACCAATCACCGGTCGAACCTCGCCCCGCGCAGCCTTCAGCAGCAGGCGGCAGCCCCGTTCGCCGGTGGTGAAAACGTCATCGTGCGGGTAATGCTCGTATCCGAGGATGGCATTAGTGGATTTCACCATTCGGCGGGTGATGTTTCCATGGCAATCCAGCGTCATTATCAGAGGTGTGTGAGGGCCGATTACTTGGCGAACCGCGGAGGCGATATCTCCCTCTGGATCGTCCTCGCCCACCGCTGTCATCGAGCCATGGTGCGAAAGGATGACGCTGTCCACGGCTCCCGCGCCGGCAAGTTGCGCCAGCAAATGATTCTTGAGGTAGCTGTAGCACTCTTCCGACAGCGTTCCGGAGGAGTTGGCGCGCGCTGCCAGCAGGGGAATGATTTCCACGCCGCCGGCAGCGTCAAGACAGTTTAGAATTCCCGCCACCTCGTTACCAGCGCCCCGAAGTTTAAAAAGGTCATCCCCTTCCAGCAGGTAGCCGGTGTTTCGAAAGAAGTCGAGTTCGCAGTGAAACGAGACGAAGTGGTTTGATTCTGACGAAATCTGCCCCACCGCGATGCGGAGTTTTCTCTTTTGCATGGTTTATCTTGAAATGCTGCGATGGCCGCACAGCAATCAATACCATTAAAGTTTCGCGTCCGTCCCCGGATGTTGCCTTACGATTTTGGGCGGAGCGGCGGAAGGCAGTCTTGGAAAAAATTGGCAATATCTAGCAACTGCATGCTAACGTGTGGCAACGCGATATGCCAGCGGACTGGTGCCGGTGAAATGCCGGAAGGCGTTGGTAAAATGACTTTGATCGAAAAAGCCCAATTCCATCGCGATTTCGATGATGGATTTGGGTGAAGACGCGAGCAGGGCCTTGGCCCTTTCCACCCGCAACTGAATAACGTATTGGTAGGGGCTCATGCCGGTTGACTTCTTGAACACCTTCTCCAGATAGTATTTGCTTAATCCCACGACTTTCGAAAACTGGTCTAAGTCAAATGGCTCCGTATAGGAATCGGTCAGCAAGTCAAGAGCGCGTCGAATTTCCCACCGGCTCGCGTCCTTGCCCGACATCGATTCGCACGAGGCATTGGCAGTGGAAGCAAAGTGATGCGACAAGTACAAGGCCACCTTCACAGCCAGGCTGCGGACAATGTAGTCGCGTTCGGGATCGTGCCCATCCAGCGCGCGGCGCAGCGACTTGAAAACACTTCCGATCTGCCGGTCAGCTTGAATTTTAGGCGGAAAGAAGTCGGGAAGGCGGCGCTCAAATTGCCCATAATCATCAAGGCCGCCCAGGAAGAGGTGCTCCTGGATGTTCAGGGTTAAGTAGTCGCGCTCCTGCTCGCTGGAGTAGTCCTGATGAACCTCTGCGGGGTGAAGAAGGGTTATCTCACCGGGACGATACTCCATCTGTTGCGCGTGGCCAAGCCGGCAGCGATAACGCCCTGAAAAGAGGTAGCCAATCACATATCCGGAATGGAAGTGCGGGCGCAGACCGGAAGCGGTCATGGTGTGCGTGGCTGAAAAATCGCCGTTGGCGTAGGCGCGAAATTTGCCCATCGTTTTGGCCCTGCCAATATGTCTTCCCGCCCCGCTGAAACCCTGCGAGATGCTCCTCCTGGGTTGGCCAACTCGAACGGCCACCCCAAACCCCCGACGCTAATGGAACACTAGCAACCTTCCAGAAAGTTTGCCAGCCCGAACGTGATCAGGATGTCATCAAGGATTTGCCGCAAAACTACAAACGAGCCAACTCGCCGACCCAGCGTTGCAATTGCCCCTGTCTATTGAGGTCTCTTCGGCGTGAGATTGTTTGCTCTCATCCGGTCTAAGGCCTCCGTGCGTCGCTGTTCATCCGCGGGTGATATTTCATCGTCGTCGGGAGCATCGACAACGTGAAAATGCCGAAACTCGTCCCGTCCGCGAACTAGCGTTGCACTCTGCTTGACGGCGACATCCTGAACGACCTCGGTTGAAATGTAACGGACGGCCAGCCCTATACGTGGCTTGGCCGATTCGTTGGGTTTGGAGCCGTGGACCAACCCGATGTGGTGCAATGACATCTGGCCGGGACTTAAGATCAAGTCGACAGCTTTCGACTCATCCACCTCGATGGAAATCTCCTGCCCGCGCGACAGCACGTTGTTCTCAGAATATGTCTCTGCCTGCGGAAGAAGCGGGCCGCGGTGAGTTGCCGGAATAACCCTCATGCAACCGTTCTCCGGAGTGCTCTCGGAAAACGCAATCCAGGCGGTAATGGCTTTGGGCGGTCGTAGTCCCCAATAGGTGGCGTCCTGGTGCCACGACACGTATTTCTTGTCACCGGGCATCTTGGGGATCCAACCGGAACTCCACACTAGCAGGTTCGGGCCCAGCACGCTCTCCACGGCGTCAAGAACTAGGGGATGGGATACAACCTGGTAGACCCAGTTCAACAGGAGATGGGTCTCAATCAAGACACTGCTATGCTCGCGCGCGGGGCGGTCCTTGATCGCTTCCCAATTCGCATGGAGATATCCTTGGAACCGCACTCCGGTTTCGGCCGCTTGGGCGACTTCCATCACCCGAATCGGAAAGACGTAGCCCTGCTCGCGAAAATGAGAGAGTTGGTTAGAGTCAAGCCCCCTCGACGGGTTTTCGCCAGCGGAACGCCCAAACAACTCCTGAGTCATAAGGTTACCATCCGTCCACCGTTCAGGGTCTCTTTCAGGCTGGCGCGGCGCAGCGGAAATCTATGGCCCTGAAGCTGTTATGTTTAGCATCTTTAGGTCAGCGTGATCTTGGAAAAAATTGCCAAAATAATTCAAAGCCAACCAGTAATGATCCTCCGGCAGAGCCGGAGGCTTTCCGGTGGCTGGCCCCTCAAAGGGGCCTGATCGCCACCGCCAAGAAACCCCTCACCCGATCACCCCTCTTCCCTCTCCCCAAGGGAGAGGGAAGAGGGGGAGGGGAGTTGGGGTGAGGGGGCCGTTCGATACGATTAAACCCATCACTTGCTGACTCCTGGAACTGTCAAACTCAGGCTGCCGCCCCGGCAAAGCCGGGGGATCTCCCAACGGATTAGTAGCCGTCAAGTCATGGCTCGGTTCCGGAGGTTGTCAGCTCAGCTCACTTTACCATGAACGATTTGGCAATATTTTCCAAGACGATGTTCACCGCAATGAACTATAAGTGTCCAAGCGCAAGAGTGAAACCGAGTCTCCACTCGCCTCGATGAATCTCTGCGCACACTCAGTGCGGGTTCAATCGAAAGGGCCATCTGTGCGAATTGACGATGTCGAAATCATCAATCTCCTATTTTCCTACCCGCCCGGGCAGGAATTCCGGTATTCAGGTGGGACGGTTACAAGTCGCGTCACTTCCATCATTCTCCTTGCCACCGACACTGGGCTGGTGGGAGTCGGGGCGGCCTATTCGCATCCTGATCTTCTCAATCTGATAGTGAAACGACAATTCAAGCCCATGCTGGTGGGCTGCGATCCCCTGAATATCGAGGCACTCTGGCACAAGATGTATCTAATGACCCGTTGGTACGGAAGAAAGGGCGTGGCGATTTCGGCCATCGGCGGGATTGATAATGCCCTCTGGGACATTCGAGGCAAGGTTGAGGGGAAACCTGTTTACAAGCTCCTCGGAGGAAGCCGTGGCGAAGTCCCCGCTTATGCCAGTGGGCTTTTCTATGCCGAAAACGTGAGCGACCTGGGAAGAGAAGCGGAGCGACACCTCGAGCATGGTTACTTGCGAGTCAAAATGCGGACCGGACACAGCGAAGAATGGGACATGGAGGCAGTAGGAGCCGTCCGAAAGGCCGTCGGTTCGGATGTCGACATTCTGGTGGACGGCTCTCATCGCTATAATTTGCGAATTGCCGAGCGTATGGGGCGATACCTGGCTGAAAAGAAAGTGTTCTGGTTTGAGGAGCCGTTTCCGCCGGAGGACCTGGACAGCTATGTTGCACTGAGGAAACGGAACCATGTTTCGCTGGCGGCCGGGGAGAACGAATTTGGTGAGCAGGGCTTTCGCGAACTACTCCGCGTCAACGCCGTTGATATCGCGCAGCCCGATGCCTCACGGACCGGTGGAATTACCGAATGCATGCGCATCGCTCGAATGGCATCAGGATTTGGCGTACGGATCGCCCCGCACACGTGGAGCGACGCGGTGGCGGTGATGACCAACGCTCACTTCATTGCCGCAATACCCCACGGCGTTAGCGTGGAAGTCGACCAAACGGGCAACCCATTTATTGAGGAACTGCTGACTGAGCCCCTCCAGATCAAGGATGGCCTGCTCTCTCTGCCCGATCGACCCGGGCTGGGCATCGAACTGAATTTTGCCGTCGTGAAGGCTTATGCGCTTCCTCCGGACCAGCAGATTCCCGATGGAAACTACTCCGACCTCTTTTTCGGAGCCGCAAATTGTCACATTGCCCCTCCCTATGCCGAGAGCCAGCACCAAACGGATGGTAACCTGACCAACGCAGCGCGATAGGCGTACGGGGGTGATCTTGGCCGTGCCCGCGGGCAACAAGCCCTCTTACCTCAGCCGTTCCAACCCACAACTCTAAGGCAGGCGTGAATCTCCAGGCGTGGCAGCACGACTTTCAGAGTCCCATTTCCCCAAGAGGTCTGCACCACTATTCCTCCGGGCTCAAAGGTTACCTGCCGTGGCCGCTGCGGGCAGCGAATCCAACTGGTGATGGGCCCCAGCGGCGGAATCTCATCCACCCACAAATCCTCCGTGTGGACGTATGACAGGTCGCGTCCGGGGTTGCCATTGATGAAGTGGACCAGCAGCGCATCTCCTTTCTTCCTCAGCACCACTTCCACGTAGGTCTGTGCATCCGTGTAAAACAGCGGAGCCGGTTGCAGCATTCCTAACATTTCGCGAAACCACGAAAGCATGTCGAGATTGCCGAATTTCCAATAAACGCTAAAAAGATCCGTGGGAACATGTACGGCCGCGCCCTTGCCGAACCGCCGGATGGTAGCAGCCGGAAAGCCCGCCGGTTCGGGATTCCGCTCATCCAGCAGGCCCGCCGTGCTCCAATTGACGGGCAGAGGCTTCAGACTGTCGTGCTCGCTTGAGAGGTAGGCCGGGTAAAGTCCTTTTGCCTCGACCAGTTCGACTCGATCCCAAGAAGCAAAGACGCCCGCCGAACCGCCGCCTTTCAGGATAACGTGCGCCTCATCCGCGACGTTTTCGTGCGCAATGCGGATTCCCAGCAGCTTGGCCATCTCCGGAGAGCGGCCTGAAGCTCCGGTGGTGATCACTGTTCCGCCTCGGCTCAAAAAGGATTCGAGAGAGGCTACAGCTTCCGAGGTCATCGCCTGCTGCTCGGGAACGATGGCCAACTCAAACGGCGCGTCGGCGGTCAGCTTGCTTTCGTCAATCAGATCGGGAGACCGGTGAAGCTGAATCAGGGCTTTCCCTGCCCCGTACAGATTGTCACCAAA
>JASHTZ010000677.1 GCA_030040295.1 Terriglobia bacterium
TTCCATAGCTCTTATCCTGCCGCTAATTCCGCCAGCCGAAACTTGGTTCCATTCTCTTCGTTCGGAGGTTTTCGTCCCGCGGCGAGCAGCAAGGCATGAAGAATCGCCAGGGGCGGCGGAGGCGCGCCCGGCACTTCGATGTCCACAGGAAGAACGCTTCCAACCCCCGAGCCTGAGAAAATGCTTGTACCGAAGACCCCACCCGATAGCGCACATGCTCCGACCGCCATGACGAGCTTGGGAGTAGGCATGGCCCAAAATGTTTCAAGCAACGGCTTCCGCATTTGCTCCGTCACAGGTCCGACGACAAGCAGGATGTCGGCATTGCGAGGAGTTGGAGTCAGGAAAAATCCGAGCCGATGCATGTTGTAATACGGGTTGTTGAGCTGTCTCACTTCGGAGAGGCAGGCACCACAGTCTCCCGCATCGACAACGCGGATATGCAATGACTTGGAGAATCCACTCGGCCATGCAGGCTCCTTCACGCCCTCGGCGAATCGAGCCCACTCGTAGCCACTGTCCCAGGCCATCCGCGCGTCTTCGCCCCGCGCGCAACGGAAACAATGAACGCAACGTCGAAGATCAACACGCACATTGCCGTTCTCGGCCTCAATCGCCCCGGTGGGGCAGGTTGCAACCAGGCGTCTTGCTTCGTCATCCGCGACCCTGCTCATTATGCTCGGGATTCCTGGTGAAACACCGACGGCTTCTTCCTTCCGGGCAGGATATCCCGTGGTCACGACCCCGACCCGCAGGCCTTGGAGCACCCACTGCTTTATTTTCAAAGCTTCCCCCTATCGGTCGTTTTCCGATACCGACAACCCGAAAGTGGCCAGGATGATCGGGAAATCCTGAAACGCAAAGTTCTCAGCCGCCAAATGGAAGCCGTGCCAATTGACAAACGAAGGAGTGATGAGCCTCAACCGCTTCACCAAGCCGTCTTCGCCAAGTCTCAACCAGTGGAATGCCGCACCCCTTGGAGCTTCCGTCCATCCCAGTGCCACTCCTTCGCGAGGTTGAACGTCTGCGGACACCGGACCTGTCTCCATTAAGGCTGAAGCCTGCGCCATGATTCCAACGGATTGCGCGCACTCTGCAAACAGAACACGCAAACGCGCAAAGCCGTCCCCTTCGCTTTCCGTCGGAACCTCGAACGAAACTGCCTCATATCCCTCGTAAGGCTGTATCTTCCTGAGATCGTCCCCGAACCCCGAAGCCCTGGCGATCGGCCCTACTAGACCGAATTCTTTTGACTTCTCAGGCGAAATTATTCCCACGGCCTCAATTCGGTCCAGAAAACTGCTTGAATACCGTAGCATTTGATCCAGGTCTTTAAGCCGCAGGAGCAGGCTTTGCGCACCTTCAATCGCCCTGAGGCATTCTGAATTTTCGATATCTCGCGAAAGCCCTCCGGGAATGGCAAGTCCAAATAAGTAACGATGCCCGGTCAGTGCTCCACAGCTTCTGAGAAGCTCTTCCTCCATGATGGCTGCCTGACTTGTCGCGACTGACAATCCGGTAGATTCGCAGATCTCGTGAATAACCCCCACGTGATGGCGAAACCTCTCCAACTCAGCCAGCAAAATACGTAGTGCTCGGGCACGCGCCGGAACCTGCACCCTGGAAATGGATTCCACGGCCTGGCAGTAAGCCCAGGCATGAGCAAAGGCCGTTGTCGCGGCGAACCGTTCTGCCAGCAACAAGCAATCGTCCACAGATTTACCTTCCGCGATTTTCTCTATGCCGCGAAACTTATAGAAGAGTCGCGGAAAGGCGCGAATGACATCCTCGCCCACTGTCTCGAGGAGAAACTGTATCGGTTCAGTGGCTCCAGAAAAGACCGGGCCCACCGGCAGCGCGAAAGCACCTGGCCCTTCGACAATCCTACGCAGTTGTGAATCAGGGTCTGGTCTTCGTTCGGCAAGGGTTGCCTGCGGGTCGAACGCCCGTCGCATCGGCGCGACGGCCTCCTGCCACAAATCATTGTGGAGTACAAAGTCGCCCAATAAAGGATGCCCTTCGAAGGTGATTCCGAATAGGTCTTCAACTTCTCGTTCATGCCAGTCCGCGGCATGGACTTCAGGAGTGATGCTGGGAAGAGACTTGATTTCAATAGAAGGCTGCACAATCACATGAGCCCAGCCTTCCTGCCTTTCCAGATAGAACAGGTAACGCACCTCCCAATCTTCATCCAGCTCTTCTGCGATCATGCCGGCAAGGCGATAACCCAAGTCGCGCACAAGCCACTTCGCAACACTCGGGAGCGTGGAAAAGGTCAGACACCTCAACTCGCAGACCGGCTTCCTGCGGTCCAGCCAGCCCTGCACTTGTCCCGGCCACCGCTGTTCGGCTTGGGTTACCGTGTCCGATACACTTGGCACCTTACCTAACCTCCGATGATCAACGCAGCCCGCATTAAAATCTGGTGCAGCGGTTGCGGCACGTAGACTCCAAAGACCATTACCGGAATCGCAACGAAAGCTAACGTCAGAACGCAGGGCCATGGAATGCCCCGGTTTCCAGAGAATTCGACGTTTGATCGCCCCAACACCATCCGGTTGATATGCAGTAGGATTCCGAAAAACGCGATGACCAGGAAGCATGCAAGCAAAGCAACCGCCAAGTACTTGCCCTGTTCCATTCCCGCTTTGAGAATTGCAAACTCGCCAAGAAAAACCGCAAAAGGCGGCGCTCCGGCAATCGCCAGTCCTCCGAAAAGCAGCGCGGACCCCGCAATCGGCGACCTTCGAATTAAGCCTTTCACCGAGACGATGTCTCGCGTCCCGGTGACCATCAACACCGTCCCTGCTGCGAAAAAGCAAAGCGATTTTGTAAGTGCGTGCGACACGATTTGGTACATCGCCCCATAATGTGCCGCAGCTCCTCCCAGGCCGGCTGCCGTCAGGATAATCCCCATGTGCTCGACGGTCGAAAAAGCGAAGAGGCGCTTGTAGTCATGAACCTGAATTAAGAGAAAAGCCGCAATACCTACGGAGAACAATCCGAAAATCAGGGCCCAGCGTTCGCCTCCGGTGCCAAGAACGACATGAGCAATGGGTAGCAGACGGAGGATTACGTACAGCACCGCTGTGGTCTCAACACCCGAAAGGAGCGCACAAACTGGGGTGGGCGCCTGGCTGTGTGCATCAGGCAACCAAGTGTGCAGGGGGACTAACCCAACCTTGGCCCCGAAACCGACCAGTATCGTTAGAAAGGCTGTCTTCATGAGAACAGGAGACATTTGGGGAGCGACGCTTTGCAGGCCCGCCCAAGTGTAGCTATCTCCGCCCGCTTGACGCATTCCCCAAAATAAAATCAGGAACCCGAACAACGCGATTGAGGCGCCCGTAAGAGTTATCATTGCGTATTTCCATGCGGCCTCTAAAGCCTCCCGACTGCTTTCGAAGCCCACGAGCAAGACCGAAAGCAGCGTCGTGAACTCGACGGCGAGCCACGCCACACTTGGGCCAACAACTACCGGGACCGCTACCATTGAGAAGATGAATAGATTCAAGTTGCCGTAATAATGGTACAGAAGGCCTTTGTCGTGGGTCGTTCTTGGCATGTACCCAAGTGAATAGAAGCACGCCAGAACACCAACAATCGTGACGAGCAGCAAGATTAACGTTCCGAGTGAATCCGCTTCAATCCAGCCGGGGATGGCAACAAGCTGCCCATTCGCGCTCACTTGGAATGCCACCCGAACTGCGAGGGCGAGCAAGGTCAAAAACGTCACCATCGTAATCGGTGCAGCGACGCGCTTTCCGATCGCGGCGATCCAACACAATACAGAGGCGATCAGCGGAAGGATGATGATGGCGATGAGCGTCAACGCGTTTATTCCTCCTTGAGTGCAGCCAGCGCTCCCACGTTCGTCGTCCCAATATTTTCGTGAATCGCCCGGGTTAACACACCGATAACAAACACCGCAATCAGCACGTCGAATGCAACCACCAGTTCAACGAATAAATGAAGCTCGGGCGCGATGGCGATGCTGGCGAAGAACGCGCCATTCTCCATCGCAAGCAACCCCAACAGTTGTGGTACTGCCTCGCGCCTCACTGTCAGGATATAAGCTCCGAGCAACAAGGTCGCAACCCCGATGGGGAGATTGATCAAGGCGGGCAAGCCTGCGCCGACCTGCAGTAATGGGGCGGCCAAGTAGTAGGCGCTAATCGTCAATCCTAAAGCTATAAGGAGCGAAATGGGAATGTTGAGAGCTTGGGTGATCTCACGTCGCTTGTACACTTCCTCGCTGATCGTCCGGCGAAGAAGCCAAGGGATTATGATTGGCTTGTTGATGAAATTGATGATCCCGACTCCGATCAGGTGCCAAGAAAGTGGGTGCAATCCCAGCAGAACGGCAGACGAAGCCAAAAAGAGTGATTGAAGAATAAAGAAGCGCAAGCACCCCTGGACCTGACGCGTCGCGACCATTCCAAATGTACTCAGTAGGAAAAATGCTCCGGCAAGTGCATTCAGTTGTGTAAGAATCGTGGCCGCTTGTGTCGAGTAGGTCACCGGGCCTCCATTCGTCCACTCACTGCTACCCCACTACACCGCAAACACCCAGGCAATCATTGCTGCGACGGAAATGACGAACGCCGCACCCAAGAATTCGCTAATTCGGAACAGACGCAGTTTTGCCAAAGAGCATTCCACCGCAACGAGGGTGAGAACAAAGAGAAATACTTTTGCAAGAACAAGTGGAATGGCAATCGCAAGTTCTTTGACCGAGATCGTGCGAGCCAAACCCCAAGGGGCCACAAGAACATTAAGGAAGATACAGATCAGCACAAAAAATTTCATTTCCCCGCCCCACTTCATCAGAGCCGCACCTGAACCCGAATACTCAAGTCCTTTTGATTCGTCGATCATTGCCAATTCGAAGTGCCCGGAAGGATTGTCGACCGGGATCCGCCCTCCCTCTGCCAAAATCAGCATATAGAACGCGAGCATGACCAAAATATGAGTGGGCTCGAAGAAGTTTGAAATAGGATTCACCCACCGCTGTTGAACAATGTATGGGATTGTCGACCCTGCGACAAACGATACCGTGAAGAAGACGATCATAAAGACAGGTTCGGCAAGAAAGCCCACTAGTCGGGTGCGACTGGCCCCCATTGGACCGTACGGATTCCCGGTGTCTACTGCCGCCAATGTCGCAAAAAAACCACCCAGCGCCAGGATAAATCCCCCACCCAGCATGTCCCCCATAAAGGCGAAGAAGAGCGGATAGCTGGTCAGCACGGGGATCAACAGCGCAACGAATATCGGGGTAACAAAGACGATGATGGGCGTAAAGCGAAATATCCAGGAGCTTTGTTCCGAAATGTACTCGCGCTTGTGAAACAGCTTCCAGATGTCGCGATAAGGTTGGAAGATGCTGGGACCGTGCTTGGATTGGACGATTTCCTTCAGCCGGCTCACCGTCCCAGCCAGCAGCGGGGCGAAGAGCATGACCACGAAGACCTGGACAATGTTAAAGACGATCCTGGCAAACATAGGTTGCCCTAAAAACAGAAATAGCCCCTACCCCTTTTCAAAGGTAGGAGCCATCAATCCCGCTCAGCTAGGGACGTTTAAAGGTGGAGCTCCATCACCGGATTACGGAAACCAATCTACACTGGTCCATCCTAGGTGGCAAGAGAATTCCGGCGTTTTAGAATCCATGTTTTGGTAGCTCTGAAGGCTGGCCCAGTTCTCGTCAGTTATCCTTATGACAAATGAACTTTCGGTGCTGACAGATTGCCTTTGGAGACGTTGGAGATATGTCGACTCTCACAAGCCAGGGTATTGCTGGCCGTGAAATGATTGTGCCACTGAGCGCCAGTCAGTCGACCATTTCCCTTCTCCGACAGAGAGCCAACAGTTATTTCGTTCCCGCGTTTTCGTGGAGCTTCGATTTCGTTCAGAATTAACGCGGTCGCCATGGATTCGCGCATCAGTCTCGTCGAAGTCGGCCATTCCGTGTTTCCTCGAAGCAGCGAAGTGAACTCCGAGGATTTGTGTGCCAAATGTGAGCGGCGCATTTTACCGGCCCGGTCTGGATGGAGTTTGGTATTTGTTGAGTGCGAGAAATCAGGATACACTGCGCGCTAGCTCGACGCAAGTGCTGGATTTTGGGGAGACTCTTTTTTGCGAATTCGCCAGCACAGAATCAGCAGTGATTGGGCAGCCGACACCGGACCATGCAAGGCCCATAAACCAGGCCGTGCTTGGCATCAGCTTGAGCAATATTGATACTGGCAGCTTGGCTTTTCTATGTGCCGAACAATCACCGTGCCTTACCGCGTTGCCCGTTCTCATCCATGCTGATCGTCCATAATTCCAATTCAGAGACTGGTGAATTATCGCAATCCCTTTATCTGGGAAGACTCCCGGATGGCCTGTGCGACCGAGCACCGAGGGGAAGTGGCTTCGTGAATTGGAGCCGATATTCGGCGGTTTCGCGGCCTGCTGCTAGGCTGTGGTTA
>JASHTZ010000678.1 GCA_030040295.1 Terriglobia bacterium
AGACCACCACGCAAATGGCCATGGTGATCGATGAATATGGCAGCGTTTCGGGCCTGATTACCATTGAAGATCTGGTGGAACAGATCGTGGGAGAAATCCGTGATGAGTTTGAGCCGCACGCGCGCGACATCATTCGCGAATCGCCGTCGAGTTACCTGCTTTCCGGTCACGCGGAAATCGCCCAGGTGGCCGGTGAAGTGCACGTTCCGCTCGAAGGCGACGACTATTCCACGGTCGCCGGCCTGGTGATGAACCATCTGGGCCATGTGCCCGCCGCCGGCGAGAAAATTCAGAGTCATGGCTTGACGTTTGAGGTGGTGGAAGCAAACCAGCGCACGGTCCTGAAGGTTCGAATGAAGGTGCCCCCCCGCCAGCCCGCCGCCAATCCCCGCCATGCCTGAAACCGCTCCCTTCAAATCGGGATTCGTGGCGGTTGTCGGCCGTCCCAACGCCGGCAAGAGCACGCTGGTGAACGCGCTGGTGGAATCCAAAGTTTCGATCGTCACACCGGTTCCCCAGACCACGCGCAATCGCATCCTGGGAATTCTGCATCGCCCTGACGTGCAAGTGGTCTTCATGGATACCCCCGGCGTGCACAAGCCACTTTCGCGATTGAACCAGCAAATGATGAATTACGTTCGCCAGGCGCTTGCCGACCGCGACCTGGCCGTTTTGATCGTGGATGCGAGCGAAAAGTTCGGAAGGGGCGATGAGTTCGTCATCAAGCTTCTGAACGAATATTCACCGCGCGCGATTCTGGCCTTGAACAAAGTCGACCGCGTTCACAAGCCGGACCTGCTGCCCCTCATGGCCCACTACTCGAAACTCTACGGGTTTGAGGAGATCTTCCCGATTTCCGCGCTGCGGGGGGAAGGATTGCCGGAGATGCTCGCGGCGATCGTCAACCGGCTGCCCGAGGGCCCGGCTTACTTCCCCGGTGACGAGTACACGGACCAGCCGGAACGCTTCCTGGCGGGCGAGATCATTCGCGAGAAGGTCATTCGCCACACACGGCAGGAAATGCCCTACGTCACCGCGGTGTTGATTGACCAGTTTGAAGAGGGGGCGGCGATCACGCGAATCCACGCCACGATCGTGGTGGAGAAGGACTCGCAGCGCCCCATCGTGATCGGCGCGGGCGCATCGCGGCTGAAGGAGATTGGAACTGAGGCGCGCCAGGAATTGGAAAAGCTGTTCCCGCCCAAGGTCTTCCTTGAGCTTTATGTGAAAGTCGAGCCGCAGTGGCGGGACAATGCAGCCTTGATCGCGGAACTGGATTATCGCAAAGAAGGTGGTTCCTCGGCTTGACCTCTACTTGGACGGTGCCGTCGAAGATGTCGCCGCCGGTTTGCTGAGGTCGTACACCCGCCGGATGCTGAGCGGCCCGTTGAGCGAAGGCGCCTCGAACCGCGAGACGATAATGAGCTGCTTGCCGTCGTCGTTCAACCGGAAAGTCTCCGTCAGCTTCTCGGAATGCGGCATCTTGGTTTCGGCGGTAAACATGTCGCCGTCCCAGGAGGACTTGGTGGTTATCTTGTTGCCGTCCTGGTCCTTGTCGTCATGCTTCTTGCCGTCGGGATAAAAGGTACGGGAATTGTCGGAGTCGTCGATGATTACCACTTGATCCGAGCGCTGGTCGACTCGCAGATACTTGGGGTTGGCGCCAAGGCGGTCCCATTCCTCGCTGCTCACGGTGCTGCCTGCAGTGCGATTATTGCGGCCCATGCCGCCACGTCCTCCACCGCCGCCCCAGACGCCTCCGCCACCGGGATAGCCGCCGCCAGGATAGCCCCCGCCCGGGTATCCGCCCCCGCCGGGATAACCGCCGCCCCCGCCCGGGTAACCTCCACCGGGATTGCTACCACCACTTGAAACGGGGCTGCGGCTGTTTTGCTGCGCGTCCGCAATTCTCTGGTTCGCGTCATCGCTCTGGTCGGCGTTAAAATTCCATCGGCCGGTAAGCTGAGGTTTGTCCTGACTTTTGCCCTGACTCTTGTCCTGAGCCCGTGCCACGCTCAGCAGGAACGCGGAAAGGAAACACGCCGCAATCGTGGCGGTGGCCTTTGTTGAAAGGTTTGGATCTTTCGCCATTAGGATACCCCCTTGCTCAAGTGTGGTGATCAATCGCTTTCTTTTTCGATTCGGCGCGTCATGGGCAGGTTGTCCTTAACGGCGCGCGGACGTTGTAAATTGATATTTACAAACACGCGGCAAGGCTCAACTCAGGGATTCTGCTTCCAAGCCATGCGTGGTGGTTTCCGATCGCCGGCAATAATAGAAGCGGACCCTACGTCCCCACGGCAATTCCCAGCGAACGCATTTTGCGGTAAAGATGGCTGCGTTCAAGGCCCAGGGCTTCGGCGGTGCGGCTTACGTTGCCCTGGTGTTCATCGAGCGTGCGCAGGATGTAATCACGCTCGTAAGCGGTGCGCGCTTCTTGAAGACTGGAAAATCCCGCGGTGGGGAATTTGGTTGGCGGGGCGGAACGAGCGCCATCCGAGTGGAGTGAAGCGGGAAGGTGTCGCTTCTCGATTCGCTCGCCCGACACCATGATCACCAGGCGCTCCACCAGATTCTTCAGCTCGCGCACGTTCCCCGGCCAGCGGTAGGCGAGCAGAGCTTCCATTGCCGACTCGGCGAATTGTTTGGGGCGGCGGCCGTAGGCGCGGGCGAATTCGGCCAGGAAGAAATTAGCGAGAGTGGGAATATCCTCCGCGTGCTCGCGCAGCGTGGGGACATAAAAGGGAATCACGTTCAGGCGGTAGAAGAGGTCTTCGCGGAAATTTCCTTTTTGAATTTCGTCTTCCAGGTGCTTGTTGGTCGCGGTGATGATGCGCACGTCGACGGTCAGGTTGTTGCCGCTCCCCAGCGGCGTAAATCGCTGCTCTTCAATGACGCGCAGCACCTTGGACTGCGTGCGCAGGCTCATATCGCCTACTTCATCGAGAAACAGCGAACCGCCGTGGGCCTGCTCGAATTTGCCCGTTTTGTCTTCGAGCGCGCCGGTGAACGACCCCTTGATGTGGCCGAAGAGCTCGCTCTCAATCAGCTCTTCGGGAATCGCGGCGCAATTCACCTCCACGAAGGGCTTGTCCGCGCGCTGGCTATGATTGTGAAGAGCGTGGGCCACCAATTCCTTGCCCACGCCGCTTTCGCCGTAGATCAAGACTCGGCCCAGGGTGGGCGCGGCGAGCTGCAATTGCTGGCGCAGGGCTTTGATGGGCACGCTGTCGCCGATGATGCGGTCGCGGCCGCGCAATTCCGCGCGCAGCTCGCGATTCTGCGCGGCCAGTTGCGACTGGTCAAGCGCGTGGCGGAGCGTGAGCAGGGTCTTGTCAATGGAAAGCGGCTTTTCGATGAAATCGAATGCGCCCAGCTTAGTGGAGCGCACCGCCGTGTCAATCGTGGCGTGACCGGAAATCATGATGACGGTGGGCGGCGCTTCCAAGGCCTGGATTTTCTCCAGCACCTGGATTCCGTCAAGCCCCGGAAGCCAAATGTCGAGAAGAATAATGTCGTACTTGCGGTCGCGGAGCGCTTCCAGACACGCCTCTCCCGTGCTCACCGACTCCACGTCATAGCCTTCGTCCTGCAAGACATCGGTAAGGGATTCGCGGATGCCGGGTTCGTCATCAACAATGAGGATGGAGAATTTCATGCGCGGTCTATGTTCCCATGGCCTCTTCGGAATTGGCCACCAGGGCGCGGTCGACGGGAAGCTCAATCACAAACTTGGTCCCGGCGGGGTAGTTTTCCTCCACGTGGATAGAACCGTGATGTTCCGTCACGATGCGGTTGACAATTGCCAAGCCCAAACCCGTCCCCGAACGCTTGGTGGAGAAGTAGGGCAGGAAGAGGCGCTCCTTGGCTTCGGGCGGGATGCCCGGGCCGCTGTCCTCCACGATAATCTCCACTACGTCGCGGTCCGCGGCAAGCGAGCTGCGCACCCAGATCTCCTTGCGCAGCGACTGTTCCATCGCTTCCGCCGCGTTGTCAATCAGGTTCACCACCACGCGCTTCATCTGGTCTGGGTCGGCCTGCACCTGGGGTAAATCGGGCGAAAAGTCGTGCTTCAAGGTGATGCCGTTCAACCGCTCGGCAAATACGTTCAGAGCATCCTGAAGAATGTCGTTGATCCTTGCAGGCGCGGGCTTGGAGGCAGGGAAGCGCGCGAAGGAAGTGAACTCATCCACCAGCGTTTTCAGCGTCCCCACTTCGCGCCCAATCAGCTTGGCGCTGTCGCCGACGGCCCGCAGCACGTCGTGGGCCGGCGATCCGGCGTCAATGCGTTCCAGCAGTCGCTGGATGCGTTCAGCGGAAAGTTGCAGGGGCGTTAGAGGATTCTTGATTTCGTGGGCGATCCGGCGGGCCACTTCCTGCCAGGCGGCGGAGCGTTGCGAGCGCAGCACCTCGGTGAGGTCCTCCAGGACCAGCACCGAGCCCACCCGGCCGTGCCGGGCGCGGACAGAAGAAACGGTGAGCGCCATGAACGTCCGGCGCCCGCCCAGGTCGAGTTCCATCTGCTGGGTCACCACGCCCTGGCGCGCTGCGCGGCGAAACATGCGGGCAATCTCCCGGGAATCGTCGCCCGAAAAGAGGTCCGTGAGGCTATGCGGCGCCGGCCCGCCCGGGCGGGCAAACATGCGCTCGGCGGTGGAATTTAAGCGCGTGATCTGTCCTTGGGGGTCGAACGAAACCACGCCGGTGGGAATGTTCTCCAGGATGGCTTCCATGGTGTTGCCGCGTTCTTCCAACTGACGGTTGGCTTCCTGAAGATTCCGGGACGCCTGCTCGATGGCGCGGCGGTTCTCGACAAGTTGCTGGGTCATTTGGTTGAAGGAGTGAATCAGCACGCCAAGCTCGTCATCAGCGCGCGCGGAAACCTGAAATCCGAGATTGCCCTGTGCCACCTCATGCGTGGCGTTGGCCAGCGCCTGGATGGGGATGGTGACCTGCTTGGAGAAGAAAAGGGCGGCCCAGGTGGCGATGAAAAGGATGATCAGCGTCAGAAGGCAGAGGATCAGGACGTAGTTGCGTCTGGTGGCTTTCCGGCTTCTGCTCAAATCGTTGTATTTTTGGGTTTCCCGCTGAATTTCTCCGGAAATCTGAGTCAGTTTCGAGGGCAGGCGCATGATACCGGTTACCGAACCCAATCTTCCCCCCGAGCCATCGAGAATCGGATCAACGGAAATGAATAGTTCGTAATTCCCTGTGGACCAGCGCCCCGTCAATCCAGTTACGGGTATCGTGCCGCCGAGGATTTGCGGGAAGTAGCGCGTAATCGCGGCGGCGTCGGGCCAGGGGTCACCGGCCTGAGCGAGGAGTTGGCCGGAAGAGTCGAAACACATGGCCGCAACCGTCCCCGGGTCTGCCGCTACTTCCTGGGTTACCAGCCGCGCCACGCGAGCCATCTGGTGATCTTCCATAGCTTCGATCAGGTCTTCGTTCTGGGCGAGAAAGCTGGAAATGTGATCGGCCCGCTGCGCCGCTTGCAGTTCAAGCTGGCGAACCAGTTCTTCGGCGTCCTGGCGAATCAGGTCGAGGGGCACGTTGAACCACTTGTCGAGGGTCCGATTTAGCAGGCCGTAGGCAAATATAAAGAGGAAGATGACGGGTACCAAGGAGAGCCCGAGGAAGGCCGCCACCATCTTGGTCTTGAAGCGCGATCCCAATTGCGCCTGTTGCCGCTCGAGATAGAGCTTCAACAGAATACGCAGCAGGATCATGGCAAAAATGACGAAGGCCAGAAAGATGAGCGTGGAAAGAACCAGAAGCAGGATGGTTTGTTCTGAAGTAATGGGGTGAATGAAGGGCAGGTTCAGGGATGCCTGAATCCACCCCAACAAAAAGAGGATGGGGACAAGGATCAGGAGGACAACCAGGAAAATCCTTCCGCGACGCTCGGAATCAGGGTTCATGGAAATCAGCTTACCGCCGATAGCTCATAGCCCGCCGTTACGGATGGCTTTGGGCGGTGGTTATTCGGCTTCTCCAGGAAAGGGCCCAACGGGCACTGCTGGCAATGCGCCACGTTGCGGTGGCAATAGCGCTTTGCCGCTTCCACCAGCAAGGCGTGAAACTCGTTGAACAA
>JASHTZ010000679.1 GCA_030040295.1 Terriglobia bacterium
CAAACCATCGATTGTCTTGCGTCACATCTAGGATGGCGGTCCAACGTATGCTCTGCGTATCCGCCAGAACGTCCTGCCGCTGACGCGTAAATTCCGCCGCGTGAGTTGCCAGCTTCATCCTGGAAGGCACGGGCGCGCCGCTGGGCATGGGAAATGTCCAATATGTCCATTGTCCGCCGTTGGCCAGAACCGAGACGCCCTCTTGAAGCACACGGTCAAGCGACTTGGTGCGACAGCGTAAGTCGTGGAGCCAGTGACACATCTGAGTGTCACAAATCCACGCTTCGTAAGGGACTCCGAGGGTAGAATAGCGCCGCATGGCCATGCTTTCTTCCAGGCGGTGATGATTGGGTGAGTATCTGTCGCCCGAAACCCAATCGCGGTCGTCCAGAAACTCCTTTCGCACCGTGACGTTGCCAAAGCTGCACAGGATGTCCGGCTTGATTGAGCGCACCACCTTGAGCCAGCGATTTCGAAATTCATATTGGACCTTCGCCCAGTAGCGTTCCCACTCCAGACCATCGGGCACGTCGCCCTTGAAACCCGTCTCCTGCCGATAACGGCCAAGGCAACGGTGGCAATAACATGGTCCAAGACCCGTTCCGTCCACCCACATGCCGCTTGCGTCCGACAAAGCCATCGCTTCGCGAAGCTGTACCGAGACGCACTCATCAAAGAAAGGGCTTTGCGGGCAAATGGCGAAAGGCCCCGACTCCGTAAAGAAGGTGAACGTCCGTTCGGGCTTTTGGTCGGAATCCAGAATGCGCCAATCGGGATGGCTCTCTCCAGCGTGGGTGTCTTCCAGGCCACTCCAATAGAGAAAGAGCTTGGTTCCAGCCTCTCGAACCAGGTCGCGGAAGAAAGGCAGCACGTCGAATGCAAGTTTGGGATGCTCGCTGTGGGTGGAACTGCGAAAGCTGGTCCGGCCCGACTCACCTTTGGCATAGATTTGGATGAAGCCAGGCTTCAGTTCCTTGAGGAGCGTCAAAAAGTTCGCGCGCGTGTACCCGCTGCCGTAAGCAATGGTATCTACCCAATCCGTGCCCCAGTAATCCAGCGCCAGGTTGAACAACTGACCCGAGAAATGCCTCCTCGCTGCGGCGAGTTCAGGAGTCGCATCCTCTGAAAGTCCGGGCAAGTTTGGACGGTTCGCGTTCGGTCTGGGTGGATTACTTTCCACCAGAAACCGCTTGCCCACACTTAGACCCGCGCCTAAGCTCGTGGCGCCGGACAAAAATCGACGTCGGTTCAAGATTGTTCTCCTTGTGGGATATACAGGCGCGGGTCAGTACATACCGTTGCGTAGGAATGGTTCGCGAACGACCCTTCGGGTGGCGCGAAGTAACACGCACGGCCCTACCTCCGCCCTCCCGGCCCGGGATTCGGCGCTACTTTTCGATTCTCTCCCTGCGTCGGAACCGGCCAGTCATCCGTGCGGAAGGGGGGGGCAGGCAAATTCCGGGAATTGTAGAGGCTGCATTTGGGATCATCCGCCCAGGCATAGCGAGCGGCGACTGGTTTGGCAACGTGCGGGCTGGACAGAACCACCTCGGTCCCGGCAATTCGCGCTTCAGCTGGATAGAACTGCTGATCCTCACCGGCGATTTCAAACCCCACCAGAGTTTGTCCGTGAACCACCAATCCATCTGCCGTGTCGGTAAACTCGACGCGCAGCGTTCCATTTTCCATGCGCAAAGACTTGAAAGTCGGCCCCCTGTACTCAACATCGCGACCATAAGCGATGGCTTCCGCCGCAAGGGCAAGTCGCCGTCCCACTTCCTGTTTGTTCCGGGGATGTGCGTGTTGAGTATCACCAATATCGGCGGCAGTCGCCATCCCTGTCTTCGGCAGGGACAGGGCTTTGGCTTGCGATTCCCTCATCACCGGCCAAGTTCCTGCGGACAAGCCGCGCGCCCCGAAGGCAGCGAGTTGAACGAACAAAAACGGGAAGTTGCCCTCGCCCCAGGAAGCGCGCCATTGTTGGATGAGCTCGGTGAAAGTCTCCCGATATTTGTAGCCATTACGATCATTTGATTCACCTTGATACCAAATGACTCCCGCAATCGCCATGGGTGTGAGCGGCGCAATCATGGCGTTCCATAGGCCACCCACCCGGTTGGCATCGGCGCGAGGATCCCAAAAGTGCTTTTTCCAGTTCGGGGCGTCCGGGAACGGTATGGCAACCTGACCGGAGGCCTCGGCTGCCTCCGCTGCCTTCTCCCATTCACTAACATTTTTCTGATACTGTTCTATGACTTGTGGAAAATCAGCGACTCTCTGACGCCACGAGTCCGCATCCGATTTTAAGTCAGGGTCGGCTTCCAGAGCCTCGTCGCTCATCCAAGCCTCAGCTTCAGTCCCTCCCCAGGCTGCCTCAATCATCCCCACCGGGAACTTCATGTCCCGGTGCAAATCCCGGCCGAAAAAATACCCGGTCGCGGAAAAGCTCCCGACCGTCGCCGGGCTGGCCACGACCCATTGACCCTGCAAATCAGTCTGGGGCTTCCCCGCCACCGCGTCCGTCACGTTAAATAGCCGCAGCATCGGGTAATTCGCCTGGGCGATTTCCTCTTCGTAGTTATTCACCGGGTCGCTGTAACCCTTGGGGTTGATGCCCACGGGCATTTCCATGTTGGACTGTCCTGCACAAATCCAAACCTCGCCGGCCAGCACATTGTGGATGATGATAGTGTTCTTGCCTTCCACCGTTATTTCGAACGGTCCGCCCGCCTTGAGCGGCCTCAGCATCACTTTCCATCGCCCGCTCGAATCGGCCGTTGCCGTTTCCTTTTGCTCGCCCAACGTCACCGTAACCTGTTCCCCCGCGTCGGCGCTCCCCCAAATCGATACCGACCGGCCTTGCTGTAACACCATGTTGTCGCTGATTACCGCCGGCAGCTTAACGTCGCCTTGAGCGGCCGCGCCACTCAATAGCACCGAAGCGATGGCCAAAAAGGCGAACCGTCGCGGCGTCGAGGTTCGGTGGTTCGCTAGATGTGCGTTCCCCATTGACGTCCTCACTTGTTCCACGGCAGACTTTGAGGGGTCTTCACCTTAATCAGGACACCGCTGTGCCTGGAAGGTGTGGCCCCAAAACTCCCTGTGAATACACTCAAATCCTGGTGAAGCCAAAGGTTGCGATGCCTAAACCAAGGTCTTAATCGCCTTCTTAGTTTCTTCATCCAAGCCATATTGACGGTAGTTAACCCGCAACCCTGGTACGTAGTCGAGCCTCTTTGCATCTCGCAGGACTTTCCACAGAACTTCTTTGTCCGGCGGCCTTAAACGCGCTGGGAAGTGGTTGCATACTTTTCCGATGGGGACGAAGGCGTCGGCCGCACACAAATGGGGGTAGGGAATGATGTACTCTCTCACGAAACGGCACACCGGCGACGCCTTGTCGAGCCACGCGTATGCCCCTTCGGAGGCAGCCTTTGAGGCAGAAGGGCCGCGGTCCCCGCAAGTGCAGAAATCGACGAAGAGTTCTTGCGTGCCCAAACTCTCTCCGCGAGCGATTTCGGTATAGTCGGTCAAGCTCTGCTGTCGCCCCCCCTGCCAGAAAGTCCAGTAACCCAAGGCCTGAAAGGTTTCCGACCCCTCGCATGCAATGGCAACGCCGGGCAGCTTTTCCTTCAGACGGGCAAGCAGCTCTTCCGCGACATCGTGGTGCGTGGCGTCGACATGTACGGCATCGATGCCGTATTGACGCACCACAGATCTGACATTGTCGGTATAGATCCTGATATATTCTGGATTAGACATATCCGCCATGAGGATAGGATAACTTTCAGTGGTGTACGGGGTCTCGGGTCCAAAACTGTAACGAATCCTATACCAACTTCTACTCCAATCGACTTCCGATTCGCCGGTCGTCGATACGTGCACAGAGTTTTCGCCGGGCTGAAGCGCCAACGGAAACGGAAAGTCGTACTCGTTGTGACTCTCGAACCAGCCTGCCGGAGTTGATATGGTTCTGCGACCGACCGTGAGCCTAATCCTGGCTTCCCGGGTTTTCACTCCCCCCAAAGTGAAAAGCGCTTCACACCTTTCGGGGACAGGGTCTATCCGGATGGAGAAGTCACCTTTTGTTGCTGATTGCCGCAGGCTTATTTGCGGAGTGCGGAATTTCAAGGACGCCTTCGGTCCCACCGAGTAGCCAAGCTGCCATCCCATGAATTGGCCATCCTTCCTGACGGCAAGCCGTTCGAGGGTGTCGATGTTGGGATGATACGGATCAATTCCCCATCCCGTCGTGTGAATCATCAGTCGGAAGCCATTTTGATGCAGGTAGTCGGTTAACTCTCGAAACTTCTTGTCACCCCCGAGGTCAGGGTGCGGCAAATAGGTTGGATGATTTGAATCATAGGCGCCCTGCCACCCCGGAATATAGAATAGGATCGACTTCGCATCGCCGATTTCTCTAATCTCCTTGGCAAGGTTCAGCAGATCCGAGAAGTCGTGGGCTATTTCCCAGTTGCTTCTCATCATGTCGACAGTTATAACTAATTTAATATCACTAACCCAGGCAGGATCGCTCTGACGCTCGGTGAGCTTTCGAACTCCGATCTCGGTTTCCAGCCATTTATCATAGTCCTCCAGCGCCTCGTCCAAGGAGGAGAAAACGGCCAACCCCAGGTGGGTTTCCGCCGGCCAGGTAAAGGTCATCGTGAACATTTCGGGATGGCGAGCGATGTGGCAATGGGCCTTCTTGAACCATTTTTTCTCGCCAGTCCGGAACCTGATCCACATGCCGCTTTGCTGCACGAGGAGAAAATTGAATTCGAGTTGCCCCGTATAAGATTCACCGACTGGCATATCGCTGTCCAACTGCCGGCCAGTATGCAAGTACTCTGCCAGGTGAAACACCGCAGCCGCAGGAAATGTGAGGACCAAACCTGCCTCCTTCAGGTTGACCTTTTTGTCGGCCGTAATGCGGAAGCGCACTTCCGGATCAGTATGCACGGTAAGTGTGGCGTTTAGCTTTGCTGCCTTCAGCTTGAACGAAAGCTCCTGGCTTCCCGCCAGTCGTTCGGCGTCGGCAAGCTCACCATCAAGCTCATAGGGAGAATACTGCAAGGGTGGAACAAAGACCTGATCCAAAAAACTAATCCTTCGGACGTTGCCCCCCTCGTCGAACTGCACGCGGTACCGCCCGCCGTCGACAACCAATTCGGGCCTAATCCCAGGTTCTACCTTTGCGCCCTCTTCCTGTGCCGGTGAAAGCTTTAGACCGGCTTGCCCCGCCAGAGTCGCTTGGAGAAACGTCCTTCTGCTGATTTGACTTTTTGATTCCATTTCGATGCGGCTCCGAGCAGTTCTTTCGTTATGAAGTGCGCGTCCCCTTCTAGACTCTTGCAACATAGATGGCGTACAACTTGATTCTTTCAATTAGATCTCCCCCAAACATGACCCGGACGCGAATCGGGTGGGGAAACGCCGGGAACTCCCCTTTTCCTTTCCATGTAACGGGCTGCCTGAAACCGGAAACCCGGATGGGATCGCACTCGGCGGCAGTGAAGCCCCGTATCGGTTCGAACTCCCGGTCCTGAATCTCCACGGTCAACTCTGCTTTTTCGGATAGGCCGCCGGCATTCAGAAAGACCTTGTTACCCTCATTACTCAACCGCATGGGGCAGGAGGTTAATTCCGCCGCTGGAGCCTTGGCGGTGGCGCCGCCTTCTCCAACATACGCATTGAAGTAACCCAGCCGATCGCGCTCCCAGGTGGCCATCCGCACCAAGCCATCTCCCCACGCCTCATACCAATAGTGGGTCTTATCGCCGATGTTCGCCATGCCCTGGCCCTGAGCAACGCTGGGCGCTCTGCTCGTGACGGGAAGGTCAGCTTCCTCAAAGGCAGGCATGAACGCATAGTCAGGAATGGGCTCGCGGAAATGCATGCCATCATTGCTGATGACTAAACCCAGGTCCATTCGGATGTAATGCCGGTCGCCGCCCGGAACGCCGTGCCACTGGCCATAAATTCCCAGGACGACATTGCCCTTGTTAATCAGGGATGCTCCCAGGTGAACCTCTTCAATCGTGTTGGTGATCTCCGGGGTTTCCTCCACTAGGGGTCCGCGCCGGAAGCTGAGCACGTTGCTCCGCGTCCA
>JASHTZ010000061.1 GCA_030040295.1 Terriglobia bacterium
TTCCAACGAGGCGCAGAAAGTTTTGAGTTTGATTGACGAAGCGAAACAAAGATTGAAAAAGTGGAGCGACTCAGGATTCCAAGGAATTAACTTGCTTTAAGCGGTTCACGCTTCGCCGCAAGTGGATCGTAAGCGTGGTTATGCTGCGGCCCTGATTCAAACTTTTGATTTCTATCAGATTTCTTGTGAATGGAGGCATCGAGCCAAAGATCTGGCCTGCCCGAACCCTCACGCGCGGGCTTTCTCGCGCAGGCTGGCGGCCAGTTCCACGGCATTGGCGGCGGCGAGGTGCAGATTATCCGCAACGGCCCAAATCCACAATCCATGGGGATGGTCAGCGTCGGAGGAAATGCCGTCCACCAGAATATCGCTCGAACCAGTCACCTCAACTTGCGTGGGAGCGTCGAGGCCGGTCCGTCGTACCTTGATGCGTTCACCGGCCAGGGCCGCGGCGGCGGCTCCCGCTCCCACTGGCTCGACCGTCTCGAGATAGACCGAAATGCCTGCTGAGTAAAACACCGGAACTTGGATCATTCGCAGCGCGGGGAGCGGCACGCGCTCACCCAGATACTGGCGCAACTGACGGCGCAGGCGGGCTTCCAGCACTGCCATCTCACCCGTGGCGGATTTTCCCAGGCGTGGGAGCAGGTTGAAGGCCAGTTGGGCACCGAAAACCTGGCTGGGGATTTTCTGGAAGCTCAGGATATTTACCGTCTGCTTCTGAAGCTCCTCCACGCCGCGTGAGCCGGCGTCCGACGCGGGGCTGAAAATCTGTGCCACCGCGGATTTGAAGGGAAACCGCGCGCCCAGCCGCAGCAGGAGGCTGCTGATGACGATCACGGCAGGGTGCGGAGAAACGTGAAGGTTGCCGCCGGCGGAGTGGACTCCCGGTACAGGAAACCGGCGATCGAGAAAGGGAATTCCGACCAGATTTTCGGAAAGTTTTTCAGCGGCAGGCGAATCGCCGGCATCTCCCCATCCTTCGCCGAGCACGTCAATCACCAGGCAGTGTGCGGCGGGGCCTTGCTCGCGCCACGATCTCAGGAAGGCGGGCAGTTCGCGCACGCGGGCGGTGAGAAATGCGAAATCCAATTCATCTTCGCCAATCTGGGTATCTTCAACGATGCCGGAGGAGTCCGCGCTCAGGTCGATGATGGGAAGCTCGGGCTCGGCTTCGTCGGCCTCAAAGGTCAGAAGGCGCGAAACGGGGAACTTGCCCTGTTCGAGAATTGCAACCAATTCTTTGCCGAGTAAGGACGAGGCTCCCACCACCGCCACCCGGTGCCCTTCCTTCGTGGCCTTCGTGCCATTTGTGTCTTTTCCGGCCGTTCCGGGATTCATGCGGCGTGGACCTCTTCTGGGGCGGGCGGATGGGGTCGAATCCTGGAGGTAATTCGCAGTACGATGCCGGAGATGGCGTAAGTGATGGCGAGCGTAAGCAAGACGGGCTCAGAGTAGATCCAGACGCCTCCAACGATCAGTCCAATGATGATGATCACAAGGTAGGAGCGGCGCTTGCGGAGATCGAGCGCCTTGAAGCTGTAGTAGCGCATGCGGCTTACCATCAAGTAGCCCAGAATCCCGACGATGACCAGCCACACAGCGGAGAATTGCCAGGTGGTGACGGGCTGCTTATAAAAGTGGACGACCGCAGCGACGAATCCGGCGGCGGCGGGAATGGGCATGCCCACAAAAAACCGGCGGTCGGTCGTGGGCTTGACGGCATCGATGTTGAAGCGGGCCAGGCGCGCCGCGCCGCAAATCACAAATCCGAAAGTAACGAGCCAGGGGATGTTGTGAACGAATTGAGGAGCGCCGGGGAATCCTACAATGGCGCTCATTCCCCAAGCATAGGCCAGGATGGCCGGAGCCAGGCCGAAAGTGACGACATCGGCGAGGGAATCGAGTTCACGCCCGAAGGGAGAGGTGGTGTTGGTCATGCGGGCGATGCGGCCGTCAAGTCCGTCAAAAACAATGGCCCAGCCGATGGCGCGCGCCGCATTATCAAGGGCCATCGACGCCTGGGCCAGGTAGGAAGAAGCTTCCGGTGCGACGCCGGGCATGATGAGATTGCCGGCGGCAAGAAATTGGGAAGCGCGTTGGGTGGCCAGAATGGCGTAATAACCGCAGACCAGGGTACCCACCGTAAAAAGGCTGGGAAGGACGTACATGCCGCGCCGCACACCGCGGCGCTGCTCAATCGGTTTGGGAGGCTGTTGTTCCAAGGATGCTGCACCCGGCCCGCACACGGTCCCCGACTTTCACTCGCCACTCTACCGTCGAGGCCACCAGCACGTCCACTCGCGAGCCAAACTTGATCATTCCCACCCGCTCGCCGCGCGCCAGCGAATCGCCAACTCGCTTCCAGAATACGATACGCCGGGCCAACACGCCAGCGATTTGCTTGACCACCACCAAGCCCTGCTCACCCTCCACCGTGAAGACATTCTGCTCGTTTTCGAGAGAAGCCAGGTCCTGTGAGGCAACCCGGAACGAACCCTTCTTGTAGTTGATGGCGGTGATTCGCCCGGCGATGGGAACGCGATTCACATGAACGTCGAGGGGCGACATGAAGATGCTCAGGCGGCGAACCGGCCGGCCTTCGTATTCCTCCTCCACGAGCTGAACCACTTGGCCGTCCGCGGGCGAGACGATGGCGTTGGGCTCAGCGGGAATCATTCGCTCCGGGTCGCGAAAAAAATTGAGAACGAGGAATGAAAGGATTGCAAAAAAGATGGCCGCGGCGAGAAGGAAAACGCTGGGGCGGTGAAGCCAAAAGCCCACCAAGCCGCCGGCGATCAATACCAGAGGCAAACCGTACCCGTAGCCGTCCTTGACCATGGACCTCGATGCACCGACCCGGAACCGGCTGGCGATATACGGCTGCGAGTGAAGAGAAACGGTTCGGTTGGCGGGACGAATTTCTCTTGCCCTCCCGCTGCGCCCTCCGCGTGGTCGAGCCGCCTGCCCCGAATTTCTGCTCAAGCCAATTTTGAATTGGCTAATGCACGGCTTGAGCCTGCCGGATCAGATTTTCCATCTGGTCCTTCGCCCGCAGCTTTAGTTTCTTCAAACGAACTTCTTCCGCCTGCTCATCATCGGTAAGGTGCATCTTGGCGGAGAGTTCAATAAGCTGGGATTTGTAACGGGCGTGTTCCTCGCGGAGTCGCCGATATTCATCATTTCCGGCCATCAGTTGCTCCCGGACGGCCTCGGTAGGAGTGCTCATGGGTGAGTCACCTCCAGCTCGGTAATTTTAATCGCAGGGTAAGGCTAGCACAGCAGCCCAATGCGTTCAAGCCGCAAACCAGTAAACGGAAGTACCAGTACCGGACGCTGTGGCATGGGCTTCCAGTCCATGCGCACGGGCTGGAAGCCCTTGCCGCGAATTGCTACCGCGGCTTCACCTCGTATCGTGCCACCATCCCTGCCAGCATGTGATCGCTGATGTGGCAATGGTAGAGCCAAATGCCCGGCGCGTCGGGCACCATGTCCGCAGTGATCATCTGCGCCGGAGCCAGGTTCAGGACGTCCGTGCGCTGGCCGGCCACCAAAACCGTGTTGCCATGCCAATGCGGCGTGTGGGCATTATTAAAGTCGCCAAGCGCGGCCACATACCAGCGCACTCGCTCACCCTGCTTCATCGTCATCATGGGCATGTTTCCGTAAATGTAGCCGTTGATTGACCACTTGATGTTGGTGTCCACGAAGCCCTTTCCGACGATCGGTGTCACCATCCCCTCAGGAGTTTGAGTGACGAGTTCCGTCCGCACGACGCCCTTGGGATCGGTGCAATGGGCGTTGATATTTTCCTCCAGGTACCAGCTCTCATTCTCATTGAGGGCGATGAACATGGTGACGAATTCATGATCCACATCTTTGGGCCGTCCATCGGGAAGCGCCATGCCGCGCCGCGTGACCACGATTACGCCAAAAAGGCCTGAAGCGACGTCACGCAATTCCTCCGTGTGGGAGTGATAGAGCCAGAAGACCGAGCTGGGATCGTTCGGCCCCGGTCCGGCGCGCTCGGGAATTTGCCAAGTATAAGTGTGCGTGGCGCCGGGAGGCACACCGCCGTCCTCCTTGTCCGCTCCGGAGGTGCCGTCGTTGTAATCCGCGCCCTCGGAATCCTTGCGATAAAAAACTCCGTGCGGATGCATGCTGTAGGGGCGCGAGGCGTTATTTTTGAAAACGATTTTGAGCGTGTCGCCCACTTCGCCGCGGAGAATCGGGCCCAGAATGCCGAGGTATTGCTCATCTGGGAGCCGCGCTTTCAGCGTGGAGAATGTGCCGTCGGTGTATTCGCGGTAGATCGCCTTCTTGTAGACGCGGCCAATGCGATGCGGACCCGGCTCCGTGTAAGCTTTTTCAAGTTCATCGAAGGGATGCCCCATGGCTTCGTCGCGCCCGGAGGGTGCGTAGTCCCAATTGACTTCGTCCGCGGCGACGTAATAGGTGCGGGTCTTGCCATCGGCGGCTTGCAGGTGAGAAGCAGACGCGAGGAAGGGAATTGCAATTAACGCGGCGCCCAGAAAAAACCTACAGCACATCGGCTGCTCCATCTTCATCTCCCAAGGATCAAAAGTAAGGTGATTTGCGCGTGACACACTTCGCCCCTCCCACCCTCACCGAGCGGCGAAAGGATTTCGTGCGGCCCAAGTTTTTCGCCTGAATTCAAAGGCATTTGCGCGGGTCATTTTATACACGAGCAGTGCGGATGACAGGGCCGTAATCGGCATAACGAAACGGATGCTCAATCAAACCGCAGGTGGTAGAGCATCCAATACACCACCACGCCGGTGACGGAGACGTAGAGCCACAGGGGGAGCGTCCAGACGGCGATGCGGCGGTGGCGGTCGAAGCGCCCACGCAGGGCGCGGTAGAGCGTAGTGAGCACCAGGGGAACGATGACCACGGCCAGAATGGTGTGCGAGCCGAGCAGGCTGAGATAAAACGTGCGGATGAATCCGTGCCCGGGGAAGCGCGTCACCCCGTGGAAGTAGTGGTAGGTAAGATAGCAGCAAAGAAAAAGTATGGAAGTGG
This sequence comes from Terriglobia bacterium, assembly GCA_030040295.1. GTDB lineage: Bacteria > Acidobacteriota > Terriglobia > UBA7540 > UBA7540 > Bog-366. The sequence continues at coordinate 5,044 of JASHTZ010000061.1, forward strand.
CGAACGCCGACAACATGCAAGCCCGGTGTGCGGGGATGTTCTTGTGCCGGATGAAGTAAAACCCGCAGACCAGGAGCACTGCGCTGGCCGCGTTCAGCGAGGCGTCAACCGCCGGCAGGTAATGAATCATCAGGAGGTGAGGTCCGCTGGACTATTCGCCCCATCCTTTGTGCGGTGAAGGATGGCCTTCAATTCACCCGTGTAAATCATCCAGAGAACGTTTCCGCCAAAGACCAGGGATATGGTCAGACAGATCAGGGTCAGCCAAAGGCCGTCAATGGTAAAGAACCGCCCGCTGACAACGTCCCAGACGAAAGTGGCCACGCCCCCGACCGCCAAGATTATACAAAACACCAACAAAAGCATGTCCTCAAGCATGTCTCCAGGACCCTCCAATTTGCCATTATTAAAAAATCTGATCCCCGAAAACTGCCGGCCGAGAACTCATTTTCACGGCCTTGTGACATCGACCATCAGCAGGGCGAAAACCAGCGGCAGGTAGACGATCGACGCCAATACCAGTTGGCGGGCCAGAACGTTGGTGCGCCGGGCAGCCAAGCACGCGCCATAATAAAGAAATCCGGCGCCCAGAATTCCCGCGCCCACCAGA
>JASHTZ010000062.1 GCA_030040295.1 Terriglobia bacterium
CTCAGTAAAGAAGAAACCCTGCGGGACATCCCCATTGTGGTCTTTACGGGCAAGGAACTGACGCCAGAAGAAGATGCACAACTCCATACTCTGGCGCGCAGCATCGTCGTCAAGGGAGTGGAATCGCCGGAAAGGCTTTTGGACGAAACGGCGTTATTCTTGCATCGGGTTGTTACCGATCTGCCGGCGGAAAAGCAGAAGATGCTGGAACGCCTGCATAGTTCCGACGACGATTTGGTGGGCAAGCCAGTGCTGGTGGTGGATGACGACGTGCGCAATATTTTTGCGCTCTCCAGCGTGCTCGAACGGCGCGGTATGAAGGTGCTTTCCGCCACCACCGGCCAGGAGGCGCTGGCGACACTCAATTCCCAGAATGACATTTCGATTGTGCTGATGGATATCATGATGCCGGAGATGGATGGGTACAAGACGATGCAATTCATCCGGCAGAATCCCAAGTACCATCGGCTGCCCATCATCGCCCTGACGGCCAAGGCCATGAAGGGCGACCGGGAGAAGTGCCTGGAAGCAGGAGCGTCCGAATACTTGGCGAAGCCGGTGAACACGGAACAACTGCTTTCTTCGTTGCGCATGTGGCTGCACCGGTAACGCCCTTGGTTCCGCGACGCGGGGTCAAGTTGTATCGCGGGTGTTCCCACCCGCGATAGGTACGCGGCTGAGGGCAGCCGTGTTACAAGTGTGGCATGGCCATCCTGGCCATGCGCACGGGCTGGAGGCCGGTGCCACTCAGAGGCGGGACCATGGAACAAAAAGAATCCGTCAACATTCTGCTGGTCGATGACCAGCCCGCCAAGCTGTTGAGTTACGAGAGCATTCTGGGAGGATTGGGCGAAAATTTGATTCGCGCCAATTCCGGAAAAGAAGCCTTGGCGCAGCTCCTGAAGACGGAGATCGCCGTCGTGCTGGTGGACGTGCACATGCCGGAGATGGACGGCTACGAACTGGCCTCGCTGATTCGCAACCACCCCAGGTTTCATAAAACCGCCATCATTCTGGTTTCCGGAGTTTTCACCGAGGAGCGCGATCGGATCAAAGGTTACGTTTCAGGCGCCATGGATTACGTCCTGGTACCCATCGTGCCGGAAATTCTGCGCGCCAAGGTGCGGGCATTCGCCGACCTCTACCGCAAAACCGGGGAATTGGAGCGGCTGAACCAGGAACTCGAGGAACGCGTCCGGCAACGCACTGAGGAAATTGCAGCTTCCGCGGCGCTCCTCAAGACCAGCGAGGAACGCCTGCGCCTGGTACTGGCCACGAGTGGAATTCAGGGTTGGACGTGGGACCTGCGAAAAAATGAATTCACCTGGATCGGCCCCTGGGGCGACGCCAAGCAAGTGTGCCAATCCTTCGCGGATTTCCTGACGGTGGTAAAACCCGGCGACCGGAAGTTGGTGCAGGACGCGTTCAATCAGGCGGTGAGTAGCGGCGTGGATTATCACGCGGAATTTCGCACGCTGGAGGGGGGCGAAGACCGGTGGTGGCTGGGGCGCGGCACGGTAATTCGCGATACAAACGGCCAGCCCACTTCCATCGCCGGAATCAACATCAACATCACCGCCCAAAAACGCGCGGAAGAAGAGCGCGTGGTTCTGCTCAAGAACGCGGAGAATGCTCGGCGGGAGGCGGAAGGCGCCAACCGCCTGAAGGATGAATTTCTGGCGCTCCTTTCGCATGAACTGCGCACTCCGCTGAATGCCATCACCGGCTGGGGCCAGATGTTGCAAGGCGGCGGGCTGGACCAGGAGACCCAGGCCAAAGCCATCGACACGATTAATCGCAACGCCTTGCTCCAGGCGCAATTAATTTCCGACCTTCTAGACGTCTCCCGGATCGTGAGCGGCAAGATGCGCCTGGATCCCAAGCCCTTGGACCTTCGCCTGGTGGTGAAAGCCGCATTGGATTCCGCCCGCCCGGCGGCCGAAGCCCGGGAGATTCAAATCGACTTGTCCGTACCATTTGAAAACTGCGCGATACTGGGCGATGGCGGCCGGCTTCAACAGGTTTTGTGGAACATACTGACCAACGCCACGCGATTTGCGCCGCGGAAAGGGCACATCCAGGTTGCCGTTGAGAAAATGGGGCCGCACGTGGGGATTACCGTGCAGGACGATGGCCCCGGCATTCCCGCGGAGTTTCTGCCCCACGTCTTTGAACCGTTCCGCCAGGCGGACCCTGGCAGCCGGCAGGCGAACCAAGGCTTGGGATTGGGCCTGGCAATTGTCCGCAACCTGGTGGAAGCCCACGGCGGCCATGTTCAGGCGGTGAATCGCGATGATGGGCCGGGGGCAATCTTCAAGGTCATCCTGCCCCTTTCTACGGGCTCGCCGGATCTTTCCAATCCCCAACGCAGTTCTTCGGCGGCGCTTGCCAAGGAAACAAATTGGCTGCAATCCGCGCCCTCCCTGCGAGACATTCGGGTGTTGGTGGTGGATGATGAGGCCGACGCGCGCGAGGTTGCGGCGCTGGTCATGGAGCGCTGCGGAGCCAAGGTGCGAATCGCCGCCTCGGCAATGGTGGCAATGGAAATGCTGGCCGAGGAGCTGCCCGACGTGATAACGGCGGATATCGAAATGCCCGTCGAGGACGGATATAGCTTGATTCGGCGGATCAGGGCGCTGCCGGCGGAAAGGGGGGGCCGCACCCCCGTGATCGCGCTTACCGCGCGGGCCAGCACGCAGGACCGAAGCAGGCTTCTGCGCGCGGGCTTTTCGCGCCATGTGCCCAAGCCGCTGTTTCCCCTTGAGCTGGTCATCGCCGTGGCCGCCCTCGCCCCACAGCGTGACCCCTCAGCCCCAGGAGGTCAAGACGGTTCGGGCCAGGGAAAGGTGCAGATTCACGAAAATGAAGGC
>JASHTZ010000680.1 GCA_030040295.1 Terriglobia bacterium
ACACCCTGAATCCTGATTACCAAGTGGGCTCGGCCTGCCTGGCCGACCAATTGCTGGGGCAGATGCAGGCGCACGTGGCGGGCCTTGGATATCTTGTGGATGAAGCGCACGTGCGCGCCACGCTCAAGTCGGTTTACAAGTACAACTATTGCGCCGACCTCAGCGAGCACGTGGACCTTCAACGCACCTACGCACTGAATGATGAAGGTGGCCTGGTGGTGGCCACCTATCCGCTGGGAAAGCGCCCGGAAATTCCCTTTCCTTATTTCGGCGAGGTCTGGACGGGGCACGAATACCAGTTTGCCGCATCCCTGGCGTTCGAGGGAATGATGGCAGAAGCGCAAACCGTGGTTGAGTCGGCGCGCCGTCGCTATGACGGCGAGCGGCGCAATCCCTGGGACGAGCCCGAATGCGGGTATCACTACGCCCGGGCGCTGGCCAGTTGGGCGTGTTTTCTGGCCTGGAGCGGCTTCCGCTACTCTGCCCCGCAGCACGAGTTGAGCGTGATGCCGCGCACGCGCCGCCAGGCGTTTCGCTGCTTCTGGTCGACGCCGTCCGGCTGGGGCAGCTTTACGCACACGCTCAAGTCGCAGGAGCAGCGGGTGGAAGTTCAGGTGACGGAAGGTTCGGTGGCCGTCGCCACGCTGATGGTGAACGGACTCTCCAAGGGACCATTCAAAACCGCCCGCGCGCGCCTGGGGAGTGAGGTGGCAAAAGCGACTCTGAAGCAGGAGCCGCAGCGGCGAATCGTAACGTTCGAGCGCGAATTGACCGTGGAGCCGGGCATGGCGCTGGAAGTCGTATTGGCATAGGAGCGACGGGCGCAGCGACATCGCCTTGACAATATTCCATAGAGACTGTATAAAGACTCTATGAAGACTCTCACAATTACCGAAGCTAGGAAAAACCTGGGCCGGTGGCTCGACGGAGCGGCGCGCGGCGAGGATATCGGGATTATCTGCGGGGCGCAAATCATCGCACTGCGAAGAGTGGAAGTGGAATCCACCGACTATGCGCAGCGTGAGTATGGTGTTACGCCGGAGCAGGTGGCAAGAGCTGCTAAAGCCGTGGACAGGCGCTATCGCCAGCTCAAGCGGGCAGGCAAATTGCGCACTTATACTGCGCAGGAGTTGAAGGCTCTGATTGAGTAAGCCCCTCTACATCGAGCCCGGAGTCATCCGGCGCTTAAATAGCCTGCCCAAGGACGAAAGGGTTGAATGCCTGCTTGCCCTGTGCGAGCTTACGGAGGCATTTGGCCGGCCACACGTTCACAGCGGACTGGGGATTCGCAAGGTGGGAAGCAGCTTATTCGAATGTCGAGGAAACATTTCAATGCGCTTCCTCTTTCAGGACCGACCTGATGATTTGTTCATTTTCCTTCTGGGAAGCCACGATGAGGTCAGGACATTTCTGAAATCCGCGAGATTTAAATGAGGCAAGACCCACGGTCCCATCCGTCCATTAAGCCCAGCTATCAACTCGGCACGATCACCTTTGGCATTTCCTCCCCACGAGGCGCCAGCGAGCAATCGGGATTGATGAACAGCCATAGAACACCCCCGGCGACGCAAAACGCGGCGGCGGTGAGATAGGCCGTGGTCCAGCCGAAGTAGGCTGCCAGGGCCTGCGTGGTGATTGCGGTAACGGCGCTGCCGGCTTGCGCGCCCATGTTCATGAAGCCGGAGAGCGAGCCCGCCGAACCCTTTCCGAAATCGGCAGAGAGCGCGAAGTAAGAGCTTTGGGCAATGTAGAGCGAACCCGCGCCCAATGCCAGCACGATACTGGTGGCTGCGGTGCTTGCCAGGTGCGAGCCGGCTGCGATGATGATTCCGGAAGCAATCATGCCGATCGCCGCCACCCCGCAGCGTCCCCATTTGCGGCCGGACCGGCGGCAGACGCGATCAGCGATCCAACCGCCCGCCGCCGAACCCAGCGACATCAACATAAAGGGCAGCATGGTGTAATAGCTGGCGGTTTTCAGATCGAGGCCGCGAACGCGGGTGAGATAGGTGAAAAACCAGGTGAAGAAGATCGCCGGAGTGTAACCGTAGCAGAAGTAGCTGAGCGTGAGAATCCACACGTCTTTGCTGCCCAGCATCGTGCTCCACGCGAGGTGCGGCGCGCGCAGGGGATCGCCCTGCGGAATCCCCCTGTGGATCCATTTCCTCTCGGCATCGTTCATCCACTGGTGTTGGTCGGGGTGGTCGCGCGCCATCCCATACCACGCGGCGCCCGCGGCGATTCCTAAAGCAGCGCAGACCCAGAACGAGGGTCGCCAGCCGAGGTGCACGATGACGTAGCGAATAATGGGGGGCGTGAAGGTGGAACCTGCACCCACGCCGGCGAAAATCAGGCCGTTCGCCAGGCCGCGCTCGTTGATGGGAATCCAGTTGGCCACCCAGCGATTTGAGCTTGGGTACATGACGGATTCGCCCACGCCGAGGAGAAATCGCACGGACCAGATGGCGAGGACGGCGGAAGCGATGCCGGCAGGGAAGCTTGCCGTCAGTCCCGTAAACACTGCCCACCACGTTGCGCCCAGGGCCAGAGTGAGGCGCGGTCCCAGGCGGTCAACGGTCCAGCCGCCGGCGATTTGAAAGAGTCCATAGCCGATGAAGAACGCGCTGAAGACTCTTCCAAGCTGTGCATCGGTGAAATGGAAGTTCTGGGCGATGGACGGCCCGGCGATGGAGATGTTGACGCGGTCAATGAAACTGACCGCGCCCATGAAGAATACCCAGCCCACGAGGATCCAGCGAATGCGGGTTGGACGATCA
>JASHTZ010000681.1 GCA_030040295.1 Terriglobia bacterium
AATCCAGCCCAGGTGCTGGGCGCGCCCGAGCAGGATGAGCCGCCGTTTGCGGTGTCCGAGTAGCAAACGATCACGTAGTGTCCCCAGATTCCATTCGACGCGAAGAGCGAAACATCCGGAACATCACGCACGCCGTCGCTGGGATTTCCAAAAATTCCCGATTGCCAGGAAGGCTTGGGATATCCGGTGCAGGAGCCGTCCACTTCGCCATCGGTGGATTGATTCGTTCCGCCTCCACCCGTGGCGCAGGCGCTGGGTCCTCCACCTGCCGCCGAACTGAGGACGCTGGTGCTGGAACAGTACCCGCTTGAACCATACGGCGCTGAGCTCCCCGCAAAATTGTAGACCAGGTAGCTGGCGCACGAGTCATTCCAGGGAATTTCGGGCATGTAGGACAAGGCGGAACTCTGGATCGGATTGTTGCTGGCGAGCCAATAGCTGCTTTCCGGAAGACCGCCGTTGGCCGGCTCGGTGGCGTTGTAATAGTCCTTAAAGTCGGTCCCGCCCACAGTAACGTTATAGGGCGTCTCGCCCCATCCGGTGACGCCGATGCCGTATTCGGAGTAATCAGCGTCACCCTCAGCCTCCGTGCATCCGGATGCGCCATTATCTCCGGCTGAAACAAAGACCGAGACGCCCATCGCCGCCGCGGATTGGAACGCCGAGTAGAAGGCGTTATTCTCGGCGGCGCCCGAAACTGCTTCACACACGCCGTAACTCATACTGAGGATCGAGGGCGGGCTGCCGCCACTAAGGAGGTTCTGGATGGCAATGAGTCCTCCAAAAGTCGAGGTATCCTTGCAGGTCTCCATCACGATGCTCGCGTCGGGAGCCATGGCGCTGGCTACTTCCGCGTCCAAATCGGCTTCGCCGTCCGCCGAATTCGTGCCGGGATCAGTGCAACCGCCGGGATGCGTCGTACTCACCGTCCCGGTGTACTTCGGTGAGACCAGGCCAAAGGTCGCGCGGTAATTGCTAACGTCGTTGCTGTATGTGTCGCTGTCCTCAACGATGGCGATGGTTTGATTTTGGCCCATATAACCGAGGCGGAAAAGCGGGACCAGGTTGTAGATGGTTTCGAAATCCCCTGGCGCCAAAGCGTAGCAGTTGTAAGCGCACCCCGGGAAGCTATAGAGCGTTCGCGGCAGAATCATAGAGTCCGCCTTTAAATCGTTCATTGAGACCACACCCACGACGGCTGGAGCGAGCGCTACCGGGATTTTGAAATTGCTCATATTGGCGAAATGGCGCTCGCCTTTGACTTCGAGATAATGAATCTCCGTGTGGAAGGCGTCGGCCACTTCACCCGCCGTGCCGGAGAAGGCAATCACCGCCGTATTCGCATAGACCTGATCGATGGTGAATCCGTGTGACATCAACCAGGCCGACAGAGTGTCGATGTCCTTCTGCGCAAGGCCGTATTGCTCGCCCTGTTGGGCAGCGGTAAGCCACTGATGGAAGTTTGGCGAGGACTTATCCGTAAGCGAATCAATGTACTGCTCGAAGGCCTGCTCAAGTTCGGGCGGCCGCTTCAATTGCAGCAGCATGTAATCCACCGGAAAGTCATCTTCCACGCGGCCGCGGTTGTATTCAGGAACCTTTGCTTCGGGACGGATATTGCCGCGCAGCGTGACCAGCCGCGACTCATCAACCGGCTGAGTGATGAGGACTCGCTTCCCCAGCCCTCCCTGGGCGGCCCAGAGCCGGGAGGCGTGTTTGTGGGCGAACAGCAGCGCGGCGAGAACAGCGGCAAGGAATGCAAACCCGAGCTTCCTGTTTAGGGGTTTTCCCATTGCGTCGGCGACCACCTCGGTTTCGCACCTTTAGCGGAATGCAGGCCTCTCCCTCTAACCCTTCGCTTCCGGTGGCCCCTGATTAGCAAATGATATTTTCGGTATGAAGTTTGTTTCCCAAGTCCGATTATACGCGCTTCAAGGAGTTCGTCAAGCCGAGCAATGAAGTCCGGTGGTAGGTGTCCTTTGTTTGCTTTGCGATCCTCTGCGCCTTGGTGTCTCTGCGTGAGGGGTTTTTCTTTTGAGTAGATTTTTCACACGTTCGCCACATCCCCCTAACTTAAAATGTCATAGGGCCGCATCATTTCGTTGGCCATGTGCTCCAGAACGTGACAGTGCCACACATAACGGCCTGCATAGCCCTGAAAGGGAATAATGATACGGGTTACGGTCGCCGGCGGACACTGGACAACATCCTTCCAGCCCATCTCATGAGGCTCCGGCGGAAGTGCTGCGCCGGTGTAGCGCAGCGGAAGCGTATTGTCCGCAAGGTAGTCATCCACGGAGAAGTTCCTGCGGTCCAGCACCTGAAAGCGGATCATATGGAGATGAATGGGGTGCGTATCCTGAGTCAAATTGGCAAGGCTCCAGATTTCGACCGAATTCAACGTGACGCGCTCTGTGACGGGATCGGACCAGTGATTGCGGTTCAGCAACATGACCATCGCCATCCCGTTGTCGTAATCGAATTCATTCAGGGTCATGAGCCGCGTGCGCGTGGCTCGAGATTCGGGAATACGTTGGATGGGCCGCAACGCCTTGGGAAGAGAGATGCTGTCGCTTACCGGGTCTTTGCCGACGCGGAATTGTACCAGATCGAGTTCGTCGCTCGCCAGGACCAGATTCTCGCCCCGCGCGCCGCTGAAATCGACCACGATATCCGCGCGCTCGGCGGGCGCAAGGACAAGCCGCGTCATCTCCACCGGCGAGGCAAGCAGACCCTGATCGGAACCGATGACGTGGAAACTCTGGCCATTCGAAAACGAGAGAGAAAAAAAACGCGAGTTCGCCGTGTTGGCGATGCGCAGGCGGTATTTGCGCGGCTCCACATGATGATAGGGCCGTACTTTGCCATTGACCACCATGGCATCTCCGAAAAACTCCTGCGACCACGAGCCTTCGTCAGGCGGGTTCGGATAATATAACTGCCCGTCCGGCATGAAGCTGCGGTCGTAGATGAGCATGGGCAATTCATACTTGCCGGAGGGAAGGTTAAGTTCCTTCTCCACGCCGTCGCGGATGAGATACCAGCCCATCAGGCCCGCGAATACATTGAAAAGGCTGACGCCCATCGCATGGTCATGACACCAAAGAGCCGCTGCCTCCTGCGGGTTGGGGTAGTAGCAGAGCCGGTGGTTCCCGGGGCCGTACCAATTGTCGGGATAGCCGTCGCTGACGGACGGAACGCGTGCGCCATGCATATGGGTGGAAAGGCGTGTGAGTGGTGCGTGTTCCAGGCCTGGCGGGGGAGGGTTGAGCGTGAGAACGTGAGTCTGCGGCAGCTCATTCATCCAGTCAATAAGAACGCCCTCGCCGCTCCGGGCTTCAAAAAGCACCGGGGCCGAAGTGGCTCCGTAACCCCATAGTCGGGAAGGCGGAAGATCACGATGCAGCTTGCTCTCGATGGCACGCACGTGGACCGGGTAATAAGGTGCATCCGTTGCGCCCAGCGTAGCGGAAGACCGCCGGCCCTGCGGCGTTTGCAGCACCGGCAGCGGCAACGCATCCACAAACGGCGCCAACTTCCGAGCATCGAGCGTTTTGGCCCGCGGGCTCCGCCTGGCCTGCGAGGGGTCTTCCAACATGCGAGCTTGCGCCCATCCCCGGCCGCCCAGTAGTCCGCCGCAAACCACACCGCCCTGTTGCAGGAATTTTCTCCTTGTCCACTGCATCATGGAGATTCTCTACTTGCGTCTGAGACCATCAGGCCCGTATCGGAATCGAGAATTAGTTTGCCGGTATTCTGTGGCTTGCCTTCGCTGAAATCAAACATGCCGAGCAGGGAGCCCGCCTGCGCATCGAACGATCCTCCACCGATGCGCTCACCGTTCAAATAAAGGTCTTCGATCAGCCGGAGAATCGATGTTTGGTTGGTCACTATGTGATCAACGTAATTTGCCTTCGCCCACGGCGAAATGACCAGCAAGGGGAGCCGCGGGCCGGGTCCGCAACGCCCTTGTGCGTGCTCAGCATTCGGACTGACGCCGGAAAGCGCGGTCGCGCCGTCGCCACATTTGCCCACGCCGTCGAGCGCATCCTCCGGCGTAGAAGAGCCATTCACAATTCTGCCCATGACATGGTCGTACCAGCCGTCGGAGTCGTCATAGGCAATAATCACCACAGTATGGTCCCATTGGGGCTGCTCTTCGAGGAAATTGACGACTTTCACCACCCATTGCTGCTCGTCGAGGGGACTGGAATTGCCGGCGTGCCCGTTCTCGAAAGCCGGGGCCTTGAGGTAACTGACCGTGGGGAAGTTTCCGGCTTTGACCGCGTCGAAGAAATCGTGTGTGTCGTACTGGTGATTTGCCCCACCGTCATGATTCGTACCTACCACCATCGGCGTCGAGGGGCGGGTGTGGAGGGGATTTGCCGTTGTTTTATAGTATTGGAAAGGCTCGTGGTGCGGGGTGTAATCGTGAACGCGGACCTTGGTCCATGGTGAAATGGAATACCGGGTGCATCCCGTGCTCCCGTTCGGATTGACGACGGTGAGGTCAAAGCCTCCCTGAAAAAACCCCCAGGAAACGCCGGCGGCGGTAAGAAGATCGCCGATATTGCGGCCGGTCATGTGGGCGAGCGAGTCCGAAGTACTGGAGCAGATATCGCCGTAAGGGTTGGGATCAGAAATCAACGTGAAGCCGCCGCTCCCGTCCGGCACCATGTTGCCCTGCGCGTTTTGGTCGTTCACCACGCCGTTTGTCTGTCCGGAGGCGAGATTGATGGCCCCGGGCGTGGAGGGCCCAAAGACCGTATCAAACTGACGATCGCTCATGGCGTAATGCTGGGCGTAATTCCAATAGGCGGTAACCGTGTTGCCGTCGAAAT
>JASHTZ010000682.1 GCA_030040295.1 Terriglobia bacterium
TGCTTTTCCGCCGGCAGATCGGTAACAACCCGATGCAAGAATAACGCCGTTTCGTCCAAAAGCCTTTCCGGCGATTCCACTCCCTTGACGACGATGCTGCGCGCCAGAGTATGGAGTTGTGCATCTTCTTCTGGCGTCAGTTCCTTGCCCGTAAAGACCACAATGGGGATGTCCCGCAGGGTTTCTTCTTTACTGAGCTTCTCCATCACCTCAAATCCCGAGATGTCGGGCAGGCGCAGGTCCAGCACGACACAGTCAAAGTCCCGCTCATGGAGTTTGGACAAGGCTTCCTGGCCGGAAGCGGCGGATTCGATTTCTATATCCTCGTGCTCGAGGAGCGCGCGGATGCTCAATTGCTCGGAGGGTTCGTCCTCCACCACCAGCAGCCGGCGACGGCGCGGCTCAGTGTATTCCTTGATGCGTGAGAAGGAGGATTGCAGCCCCTCCGTGGTGGCCGGTTTGGTAATGAAGCTGAACGCCCCGCGCGACAATCCTAGTTGCCGGTCCTCATCCAGGGTGAGGATTTGAACCGGTATGTGGCGCGTGGACGGGTCTTGTTTCAACTGGCTGAGCACGGTCCATCCCAGCATGTCAGGCAGGAAGATATCCAGGGAAATGGCGGTGGGCAGGTGTTTGCGTGCCAAGTCCAGGGCTTCAACCCCGCGCATGGCGACCAGCACCTTGAATCCCGCGGAGTGGGCGAGATCCAACAGCACCTGGCAGTAGTGAGGCTCGTCCTCGACGATCAACACGGTGGGTTCGCCGGGTTGCAGATCGTTGCGGTCGTCCGGAATCTTCTCCACCTCGCGGCGCTCCAGAACGCGCACGGCGGGCATTTGAATGACTCCGGACGTTCCCGGCACCGCTGCCGCAGGCGTGGGCGACACCGCGCCTCCCACAAAATTCACAGGAAGGAAAAGGGTGAAAACGCTGCCCTCATCCGGCTTGCTGCGCAGTTGGATTTCACCGCCCAGCAGGTAGGCGAGTTCGCGGCTGATCGCCAGGCCCAGTCCCGTGCCCCCGTACTTGCGGCTGGTGCTGGCATCGGCCTGTTGGAACGCCTCGAAGATGATGCGCTGTTTATCCTGCGGGATTCCGATCCCGGAATCGGAGACTTCGAACGCCACCACGGGGCCCGCTTCGCGCAGCACCGGATGGTCCGCCCGCCAGCCTTCTGTGGCCGGTCTCACGTTCACACTCACGCTGCCCTTTTCCGTAAACTTGAAGGCGTTGGAAAGCAGGTTCTTGAGCACCTGCATCAGGCGCTTGGGATCAGTGTGCAGGCTGCGGCCCAGGCGGGGATCCAGATGAACTTCAAACGACAGCTTGCGGTTGTCCGCTTCGTGCCGGAAGGAACGCTCGACAGTCTCCAGCAGTTTCGCGAAGTGAACCTCCTCCACGTCCACAGCCACCGTGCCCGATTCGATTTTGGAAAGGTCCAGAATATCGCTGATCAGGTTGAGCAGGTCGGTTCCGGCGCTGTGAATGGTGCGGGCAAACTCCACCTGCTTTGAATTCAGGTTGCCCTCGGCGTTTTCGCCCAGTTGCTGGCCCAGGATCAGGATGCTGTTCAGCGGCGTGCGCAGCTCATGCGACATGTTGGCCAGAAATTCCGATTTGTACTTGGAGGTTAATGCCAGCTCGTTGGCTTTTTCCTCCAACTCAACGCGGGCGTGTTCAATCACCTGGTTCTTGCGCTCCACTTCGGCGTTCTGTTCGGCCAATTCCTGCGCCTTCTGGGCCAGCTCCTCGTTCTTCTCCTGCAATTCCTTCTGCTGGATTTGCAGCTCCGTGGCGAGTTGCTGCGATTGCTTCAGCAACCCTTCCGTCTTCATCGTCGCCTCAATGCTGTTCAGCACGATTCCGATGCTGGCGGTGAGTTGTTCCAGGAACCCCAGGTGGGAAGCGGTGAAGGCGCTGAGTGAGGCAAGTTCAATGACCGCCTTTACCTGATTCTCAAACAGCACGGGGAGAATCACCACGCTACGGGGCGGAGCTTCAAACAAGCCCGATCGAATCGGTTGCGCGCTGCTGGGCACGTCGGACAGCAGCATGCGCCGCTTTCCCACGGCCACTTGCCCTACCAATCCTTCGCCCAATTGCAGCCACCCCTGCGAACCATCATCCGAGCGCCCGCTGCTTCCCGCACTTCCGTAGGAGGCCAGCAAATGCAGCCGGGCCGTGGAGGACTCGGAATCCATCAGATAAATCAGCCCGAGCTGGGCGTTCACCAGGGGCGTCAACTCGGAGAGCAGCAATTCACCCACAGCTCCCAGGTCGCGCTGGCCTTGCAGCATGCCCGTGACCCGCGCCAGATTGGTCTTCAGCCAGTCCTGCTCGCTGTTGCGGTCGGTGGTGTACCGCAGGTTGGTAATCATGGTGTTGATGTTGTCTTTCAATTCCGCCACTTCACCGCGCGCGTCCACCTGAATGGAGCGCGTCAAGTCGCCCTGGGTGACGGCGGTGGCCACCTCGGCGATGGCGCGCACCTGCGTAGTGAGGTTGGCCGCCAGCAGGTTGACGTTGCCGGTGAGGTCCTTCCACGTGCCCGCGGCGCCGGGAACGTCCGCCTGGCCCCCCAGGCGCCCCTCTACGCCCACCTCGCGCGCCACGCTGGTGACCTGCGCGGAAAATGTGGCAAGCGTGTCCGTCATGCTGTTGATGGTTTCGGCCAGGGCCGCCACTTCACCCTTGGCGCGCACTGTTAGCTTCTGCTTCAAATCGCCGTTGGCCACGGCCGTCACCACTTTCACAATTCCGCGCACCTGTTCGGTAAGGTTGGCGGCCATCACGTTGACGTTGTCGGAGAGGTCTTTCCAGATTCCCACCACGCCGGAAACCTGAGCCTGGCCGCCCAGCTTGCCCTCCGTTCCTACTTCGCGGGCCACGCGGGTGACTTCCGCCGCAAAGGCGTTGAGCTGGTCCACCATGGTGTTGATGGTGTTTTTCAATTCCAGGATTTCGCCCTTCACGTCCACGGTGATCTTGCGCGAAAGATCGCCGCGGGCCACGGCGGTGGTGACTTCAGCGATGTTGCGCACCTGCGTGGTGAGGTTGGCCGCCAGCAGGTTGACGTTGTCCGTTAAGTCCTTCCACGTTCCACCCACGCCCGGGACGACGGCTTGGCCGCCCAGGCGTCCATCGGTTCCCACTTCGCGCGCCACGCGCGTCACCTCCGCGGCGAATGAGCGGAGCTGTTCAACCATGGTGTTCAGCGTCTCTTTAAGCTGCAAAATCTCGCCACGCACGTCCACGGTGATCTTTTTGGATAGGTCGCCGTTGGCAATGGCCGTGGCCACCTCGGCGATGTTGCGCACCTGGGCCGTCAGATTGCTGGCCATGAAGTTCACGTTGTCCGTAAGGTCTTTCCACGTGCCCGCCACACCGGGGACCACGGCCTGGCCGCCCAGTTTGCCCTCCGTTCCTACTTCGCGCGCCACGCGGGTAACTTCCGAAGCGAAGGCGTTGAGCTGGTCAACCATGGTATTGATGGTGTTCTTCAATTCCAGGATTTCGCCTTTCACGTCCACGGTGATCTTACGCGAAAGGTCACCAAGTGCCACGGCGGTGGTAACCTCAGCGATGTTGCGCACCTGGCTGGTGAGATTCCCGGCCATGGAGTTGACGCTGTCGGTCAGGTCCTTCCAGGTTCCCGC
>JASHTZ010000683.1 GCA_030040295.1 Terriglobia bacterium
TCATGACTTGGACACGCTCACGCAACTTGGACTTCTCTATCAAAAGGAACTGAAATTCGGTGACTCTCTCAAGATGTTTCAGGAAGTCTTGAAAGCCAATCCCCTGTATCCTGAAGCAAATTTGTTCGAGGGCATTTCTTACCTGGCGCAGAACAATCCGGAAAGCGCCATCAATTGCTTCGACCGCGAGCTTCATAATCCGCATCCTCATGCCCAAGCCCACTATTATCTCGGTTTGGCTCTGCGAGCGTCCGGGCGCAACGATGAGGCAATCGAACAACTGAATCAGGCACTCCGGGATAATCCCAAAGACGCCGACGCGCTTTTTCAGTTAGTGCATATCCACAAGGCTGAAGCTGTCGCAGCCATGGAGCGGGCCGCGGTCCTGGGGAATGGTGATGAGGCGACCCGGCTGACCAACTTGGCGCGTCATCATGCCGATGCAGCTCGGGAGGAGGTTTCGGAACTCAGGGACCTTGACGCCGATTCCTATCAGTGGCACGCCCTGATGGGCGAAGCTTATGGCGATCAACAACGATATGCAGAATCGCTGCGTGAGTATCGTGCCGCGCTGGCCAAGCGGCCAGAAGCCATGGGCCTGCATTTCAGCATCGGGGCAAACCTTTGGACGTTGGGGCAATACGACGAGGCCGAAGTGGAGTTTCATAGGGCGCTGCGCGAGAACCCCGGCGACCCCAAGACAAACTTGTATCTCGCCGGAATCGCCGTCCGGAAACAGCAGTTCGATAAAGCGCTCGAATTCACGGCAGTTGCGCAAACCCGCGAGCCCGATAGCGCGGTGGTTCATCACATGCTGGGGAAGTGTTATTTTGAACTGAAGAACTATGACAAGGCGAAGTCAGAGCTACTCGCTACGGTTCAGGCCAATCCCCAGGACAGTGGAGCGCATTATCTGCTTGCCCGAGTCTACCGCCAATTGGGGGACCTGCAAGCTAGTGCGCAGGAACTGGACACGTTCCAGCGACTGATGAAGTCGGAAAAAGATTCAACGGCCAATAGCGCCGAAAAGCAACTGACGGGCGACGCCCCGTAGTCAGCGGCCTGGGTGTATGCTTGCTCGCTGACTCTCCGAACTTGAGGTTCGGGTCCGAAGGAGAGCCACTGTATTCGACCGAAAAGCCGTTGTTCCAAATGCGGTGAAGGGTGGTCCGAGAATTCCTAGAGTGTGGGTCGGGAGTTGGGATTCAGGATGCTTTCCACGAAGTCCCCAAGTTGTTTTGACGTGAACTCGTTTCCCTCGAGGTTCGCCACAAGCTCTCCCCGGCGGCCGATGATGACCGTGTGCAGAGAATGTATCACCATTCCCTCATCAGGGCTGAACACGACTCCGAACATAGTGGTCGCTTTCTCAATGGCAGACGCCGGGCCGGTGAGAAGATGCCAGTAGGCGCTGTTCGCTTTCCAGATGCTGCCGTACTTGGCAAGGGTTTCCGGCTGGTCGTTCGCCGGATCAAGGGTGATAGTGAGCAAGATGAGATCGCGTCCCATTTGCCGTGCAAATCGCTTTTGAAGCTGGCTGAAGTTGTTCGAAAGGCGAAAGCAGAAATTGGGCAGCGGACAGCGAGTATAAACGAAGGTCATCGCCACAATCTTGCCTGAAAACTGCGAGAGGGTGACGGACCGTCCGGTCTGATCAATCAGCGAAAAATCCGGGACGTGCTGGCCCTCACATAACACCGATTCGGACGATGGATTCAGGGCTTTCTCCACTTGGGCAAGGCGAAGCGCTCCATGCGGATCATTCTCCAGGCTTTCGAAACGGCGGATTCGAAAGTTCTCGCCATAGGACGATTTGCCGGTCACAACTAAAGTGAAGTCCACCATGTCGCCAGGCCGCAGGTCCTGGAGATTGATCGAGTGGTTGACGGGCAAAGTCATCACCATGGCATCCATAAACCCTGGAATCTCCTGCATCGAGATTTCGACCTCGCTGCGCCTGGGATTCACGCGCAATAACAACCCTGAGCACGGGTATCTCTGCGCAGCCAAGCCTAAAACATTGGCGGCCAGGAGCACCAGGATTGTTCCCATTCCGCGTTGGATGAGCCGTCGGTTTCGATTCACAGGATAGACCGTTAACCCTAAGTCGAGTTTACGCGCATCGATAATGCTTAACAACAGTCATCTATGAAGAACTTTTGCCGTGTTTATTCCTGCGATCTATTATTTGCAGCAAGCCCGCAAATGCGATATTCCAAGGAATTAAATCCTTGGTGAGGTATTGGCAGAAGTAGCCCTAACTTTGCTGGTCGCTTGCGCTGCCCAAGCTTGACAAAGCCTGATAGCATACAGTATACACGAAGGGGGCTAATCCATATCTTGACATTCGAGCGCCAAGTAACGAACCAATCGTTCCATCTTCCGCGCCTACTATGGCTTGTGGAGGGTCGAAGTTCCGGGGCCGGGGTTTGGGCGCGAGCGCAGACACTTACGAGCATTCCAGGAAGAGGGAATGCCATGAAAAATCACAGGATTTTGTCGACAGGGATTGTACCGCCGGTTGCAAGAGACATTCTTAGTCGATTCGGCCGGATTGAGGTCGCCCCGAAGACCGATGAAGACAGCTTAGTCGAGTTGATGAGCGGTAGTATTGCCTTATTCGTCCGCGGAGTAACGCGGATTCCTGCCAGAGTCATCCAGGCCGGTAAGGATCTGCGAGTGATCGGGAGAACTGGCGCCGGGTACGATAACGTTGACGTTGCCGCTGCCACTGAACGGGGAATCCCGGTCGTATTCACCCCGGGGGCCGGTGCGAGGTATGTCGCGGAAGGTACGCTGGCAATTATCCTGGCACTGGTAAAACGCCTCCCGGAATTGGATCTGAAAACCAGGACGGGAAACTGGCAAGCAAGGGATCACACGATCATTGGCGACGTGCAGGGCTCTGTTATTGGGCTGGTTGGATTGGGCCGAATCGGCCGGCACGTCGCGAAATTGCTCCGCGCCTTTGAAGCTCGCGTGATCAGCTACGATCCGGCGGTTTCCAGGGAAGCTGCGGCGGCGGTTGGAGTGGAAATGGTCGATTTGGACGACCTCTTCACCCAATCTGACATTATTACTCTGCATGCTCCTCTCAACTCACAGACCCGTGGAATGATCAATCGGCGGACGCTCGGTTTGGTGAAGAAGGGAGCGATTCTTGTAAATGTCGCCCGCGGCGGACTCATGGAAAGTCTGGACGTCGTTCTTGAGGCTTTGGAGTCCGGGCAGCTTTCGGCTATAGGAATGGATGTTTTTCCAGCCGAACCCCCAGAGGTCTCCCATCGCATCTTCCATCATCCTAGAGTGCTGTGTACCCCTCACGCCCTCGGTCTGTCGGTTAAAGGTTCGCAAGCGATCTTTGAAATGGCGAGTCAGGGAATGGCGGAGGTATTGGAGGGGCGGATCCCCGATAATATCGTCAACCCGGAGGTCTTTCGAAAGACTCCAAGAAAACCCCGCCAACATCAGGCTGTTAAGACATGAGGGTTGGCACGGGCCGCGTGTACTCTCTGGACCGCTTCCTTGTATACTGTATGCGAATTGGCAGACCTGTATTTGTCTCGATCCTGTGCGGAATTTCCGTAATACTCGGCGCTCCCCGGCTCAGTGCCGACGTCAGGCTACCCGGTCTGCTTTCTGACGGGATGGTGCTTCAGCAGGGAATGAAGGTCAACATCTGGGGTACGGCGGACCCTGCGGAACACTTCACGGTTAGATTTAGGGGCGAAACAGTAAGCGGAGTAGCCGACACTGACGGTCATTGGAAAGTGAGCTTAGGGCCGCTCGCCCCCGGCGGTCCGTTTACACTAACCGTCTCCGGAAAAAACACGATTACATTGCACGACGTGCTCGTCGGCGAAGTATGGGTGTGTTCCGGGCAGTCTAACATGCAAATGCCTGTTAGCCAGGCAATGAATGCTCAGGACGAAATCGCTGATGCCGATTATCCGAGGTTGCGGTTGTTTACGGTGGAAATGGCTGTGGCGGGAAAACCCCAGCAGGACGTCAAGGGTTATTGGGTGTCCGCACGGCCGGACACCGTACGCGATTTTTCTGCCGCGGCATACTTTTTCGGACGAGAGCTTCTCAGGACGCTCAATGTCCCCGTGGGTCTGATTCACAGTTCGATTGGGGGAACTCCGGCGGAATCGTGGATGAGCCACAGCGCGGTGGAATCGGATCCGGCGTTTAAATCGATTCTGGACATCGAATCGAAGCTCCTCTCGCCGTATCCATTGACTCTCCAAGATGTTGAGCGGCAATTCACTGAGTGGCGGCATTCTGCTGACGAAGCCGAAGCTGAGGGGTCACCGGTACCCCCGCCTCCGAGTCTCCCGGATGATTCTCGGCGCAGCACTTGGCGCCCCGGCGGTCTTTTTAACGGCATGATCATGCCGCTCGCGGCCTTCACAATCCGAGGCGTCATCTGGTACCAGGGCGAGGGAAACTCAGACCGGCCTGTCCAGTATCGGAAGCTTTTCCCGGCTCTAATCCGTGATTGGAGACGTGTGTGGGGAGAAGGCGATTTTCCGTTTCTGTATGTGCAAATCGCGAACTGGGGCGCCAACCGGCCCGAGCTTAACTGGCCAAAGTTGCGCGAAGCCCAGTTGATGGCCCTCCAGCTTCCCAATACCGGCATGGCCGTAACCATTGATATCGGCGACGGGAGCGATATTCATCCCAAGGATAAGCAGGATGTTGGGTATCGCCTGGCGCTTGCTGCGCAGGCCATTGCTTACGGACGCGACGTAGTCTACTCCGGGCCTGCTTATGAGGGAATGTCGGTTGAGGGTAACAAGATTCGGTTGCGCTTCAAATTCGCCGAGGATCATCTCATTGCAAAGGGTTCACCGCCATCAGCCCTGAACGGCTTTGAAATCGCCGGCGCGGATCGGAAATTTTTTGCAGCGGAAGCCAAAATCGAAGGGTCAACAGTGGTTGTTCACAGTGAGCATGTGGAGGCTCCAGTGGCCGTTCGCTATGGTTGGGCCATGAATCCGCTGTGTAACTTATACAATCGCGCAGGCTTGCCGGCCTCGCCTTTCCGGACTGACGACTGGGATGACTCCTTCGTGGATAAGCAAGCGATGGGACCCGTCCATTACTAACCCGACTTCAGCCATCTGTTCAGCATGGCGATGGATTTTGGGCGATTCGGCTGCCGTGATCATGCTCGCTACTCCGTCTTGACCACTGAAGTCAGCCCGCCATCCACGACGAGACATGACCCTGTCATGTAGGCTGACATGTCCGATGCCAAGAAAAGAGCGACAGTGGCGATTTCTTCCGGAGGGGCGTTTCGACGGAGGGGGCACATGTTGGCGACTCTCTCCAAATCGCTTGCAGAAAGGCCTGCGGCCAGACCGGTAATGACCGCCCCGGGCAGGATGGCATTCACACGAATTTTGGGTGCATAGTCTGCCGCGAGTGAGCGCGTCATCGCGAGCAATCCGCCTTTTGCGGCTTGGTATGCCACATGGCTGGTGTAGCCCCGGATGGATTGCACGGATGCGGTGATGATGAACGCCCCTTGATCTTGCAGCAGCATCGCCGGAAGGGCGGCGTGGGCAATCATCCAGGTAGCCTTCAGACAAACAGCCTGAGTCCGATCCCACTCCACCTCGGAAATCTTCGTGGCAGTGCCGAGCGCATAAGACGCAGCATTGCTGTGAACAATGTCGAGGCGGCCAAAGCGGTCAAGGGTGGTTTTTATCATGGCATTCACGTCGTCCATTTTTCCCACATCGCTTTTGACAAAAATAGCTTCGCGGTCCTTGGCGCGTATATTTTCGGCTGCTTGCTGGCCGCCGGCATCGTTCGTATCCGCAAGAACGACGGAAGCTCCGTGCTCGGCGAACAATTGCGCCGTCGCTCGTCCGATGCCGGAGGCTGCACCAGTAATCAACGCCACTTTTCCAGCTAGCATCTTTGTCCAATCCATGTGCAAACCACCTTTCGTGGCGCCGGCGGGCGGAGCCAGGCTCAGCTTGTGGGAATTCCTCCCATTCAGCCGGCTACTGTATGCATCGGAGATTCTGATTGTCAACAAGTCGTGTGGGATTCCTCCACACCAGCGCAACCGACGCTTACGAAGTGCGTGAAGGAGAGCTGATTTGTTGGTAAGGCCTATAAAGAACCTCCGCTGGATCATCGCGGTCTTGCTTTTTTTTGCCACGATGATCAACTACATGGATCGTCAGCTCCTTTCCGTAATAGCGCCCAAACTGCGTGCTGATCTGCACCTAACCAACACGCAGTACGCCTACGCCATCAATTCGTTTCTGATTGCCTACGGCATAATGTTCACTTTGGGTGGTTGGATTATTGATGTGTTGAAGACACGCCGCGGGCTGGCGCTCAGCCTGGGAGTCTGGTCGCTGGCAAGCTCGCTGCACACTCTGGTCGTTGGCGCCTGGGACCTTTGTTTCTACCGATTCTTGCTGGGGGTTTCGGAGCCGGGAAACTTCACAGCCGCGGTCAAAGCGGTTGCGTCATGGTTTCCCACGCGCGAGCGCGGCGTGGCGATTGGAATCGCCATCGCGGGCACGGGCGTGGGAGCCATCGTAGCTCCGCCGGTGGTGGTTTGGTTGGCAATGAACTTTGGCTGGCGCATGGCCTTCCTGCTGCCCAGCCTATGCGGCGCAATACTTCTGCCCATTTGGTTGTTCGTCTATCGCGAACCGGAGGACCATCCCTGGATTACCCAGGAGGAACGCGAACACATTTTGAGTGATCGCGGAGGGGAGGGCGGGCAATCCCAGAAGCCGCGAATCTTGAATCTTTTGACTTTCCGGCAAACTTGGTCGTTCATCGTAGCTCGCTTTTTCGTTGATCCTCTCGGGTTTTTCTACTGGTTCTGGCTGCCATCCTACCTGGTGGCCGTCAAGGGTTTCACCTTTGTAGAATTGGGAAAGTGGCTCTGGATTCCCTACCTTGCACAGGGCGTGGGCCAGCCCATCGGGGGATTTTTTTCTGGAAGCCTCATCCGGCGTGGGATGGCGCCCATTCTGGCGCGCAAGTGGGGGCTCACCGTGGGTATGCTGCTCTCTCCTTTCGCCATTGTTTCACTCGGGGCTTCAGACAAGGTCCTGGTGCTTGGCTGCATTACGGTGGCCACATTGGGAATCGGATGGTGGGGAGCTAATTATAACGCCGCAGTGATGGACACCGTACCGCGCTATGCGGTTTCAACAGTTTCCGGAATCGCCGGAAGCGGTGGCATATTAAGTTCCGCCATTCTTACCGGCGTTACCGGCTACGCAGCAGATCACCATGCCTACACTCTGGCTTTCCTTTTCAATTTAGTCCTCATGGTTTTCTCTGTGATGGCGTCATGGATGCTGCTGCGAAAGCCTATGGAAGCCTGAGCATTAAGGCTTATCTGCCCATTCGGCCCAAGCCCACAGAACACAAGTGCAGGGTGTGAAAGGCAAGCTATTGTAGATGAGTCTTGCGTTGCCGACGAATGAAGTGGCTGCGATCAATTTGCTTTAGCGGGTGCCTCAACGATATGTTGCTGAGAAGGGCATTCAAGCGCAGACCCTATTTGTTTCCCATCCGCCATTCTCGGCCCGAGCCCGAGCGACCCCTTTCCGACAAAATGGTTTGGCTTGCCTGCCGGGAAGCCGATTACCAAGCCGGACTGAGCAAGCGCCTTAGTCCCGCAGGGCTCCGAAGGCTATCCTTCGTTTACTCGATCTGGATCACGCCAAAACTGCCGTTCTCAATGGCCTGACTTGCCTCGAAGCCCAACGCGGATACCGGCACGCCATCGATGAATTTGTGGACTGGCGCTGCTCGGAGCCGCGCCTCGCCTTCAACAAGACCATAGTGCTCCGGTATCGGATTCATCTCGAATCCCGGAAACTCGCACCCGGAACGATCGATCTATGGCTCGGGGCCGTACGTGGGCTTGCTCGATTTCCTGTAAGGCCTGGCCTCTGCCACCAAATCCCTTCGCGTGCTCGATTGCATTGCGGAGGGCAACAAGCTGGCGGCGGAGTTTGAGCTTGAAACCGCCCAGGGCAGGATTGTGGGCTTCGAGTGCTTCGAAATCTCCAACGGCCAACCATCTTCCGCACCAAATCCCTGACTTCGCATTTCATTCCCGGTCGACCAGATTGTTTTCACCTCGAAATCCACGGCCAAAGTAGGCAGAATCCTTGTCGATGCCAGCGGAAAACGGTCGCCGGTCTTATCAGGGCGCTGGTCTCGCCCGCGGTCCAGGAGTGAGGTGGTCCGCTCACATCGGATTCCCCTAGCGTCACACCCTGAAGGAACGATCCTTCCAGTATGGTTCCACCGTCACTCTGCACCTTTAAAGCTGGTTTCAATTTCT
>JASHTZ010000684.1 GCA_030040295.1 Terriglobia bacterium
GACTCCCTGACACGAAGTGGCACAATCCCTCCCTTCACGGTGAGTGGCGAACCTACACTGGACTTAATTGCGCAAGGCCTGCGGCAGGCTCGCGAGTCAGGGTGTGACGTGGTCCTCGCCATCGGCGGCGGCAGCGCCATCGATGCGGGAAAAGCCATCGCCGGTCTTCTCACCAACCCCGGCGAAGCGCTGGACTATCTTGAAGTGGTCGGCAAGGGGAAACCACTGCAAAATCCTGCGGCGCCCTTCATTGCTGTTCCAACTACGGCAGGAACGGGCTCCGAGGTTACGCGCAACGCTGTTTTGGGAGTGCCGGAGCGGCGCGTTAAAGTCAGCCTGCGAAGCCCCTGGCTTCTACCGCGCATGGCGGTGGTTGATCCAGAACTGACCCTCGGACTGCCGCCCGCCGAGACCGCGCGCACGGGGCTGGACGCGCTGACGCAATTGATTGAAGCCTACGTTTCCATTCGCGCCAATCCCGTGACCGACGGATTCTGCGAGCAGGGAATTCCGCTTGCGGCCCGCTCGCTTCGCCGGGCCTTTCACCACGGGCAGGATTTGGACGCTCGACGCAATATGTCACTGGCAGCGCTGCTGAGCGGATTGGCGTTGGCCAACGCCGGCCTGGGCGTCATCCACGGATTTGCTGCGCCACTCGGCGGCCGATATCACGCGCCCCATGGAGCCATTTGCGCCGCCATTCTCCCCCACGGAATCGAGGCTAATCTGCTTGCCCTGTGGTCACGCGCCCCGCAAAACCCGGCTTTGGACCGTTATCAGAAGGTTGCAGCGATGCTCACCGGCCGCGGCGACGCCGTTGCCCAGGACGTGGTAACCTGGACGCGCGAAATCACCAGCGAACTTGAGATCCCATCTCTCAAGTCGTACGGTGTCGAAGAAAGAGACGTCCCGGAAATATGCGCTGAAGCCGCCCGGTCAAGCAGCATGAAAGGGAATCCCCTGGCACTAACACCCGAGGAACTGAGTGAGGTCTTGACGCAGGCGCTCTAGTATGGCGCCTCTTTAAAAATTGCTGCACATTCGCCCACTTCCCTCGTCCGTCCCTTCAGCGGTAAAATTGTATTCATGCCCGGGTTGTATGACAACCCTCCGCCCGTCGTGGAAGTCCCCAGAAAGCGTGGGGCTGCCGGATTGGTTTTGCTCGTCCTGGCAGGAATCGTCTTACTTGAAATCCCCGCCTATTTTCTCTGGAACCGCACTCGCAGCGCTGAGCGCGACTTGGCCTCGCTGAACCGGGAAGCCCAGGTGTTGCGCACCGACGTAGCGCAGGCGCAGAAGGAATCGGGCGTGGCGGTTACGCAGGCTTCGCAAGCCGAGACCAGCGCGGCACAGGCCGCCCAACAGCGCGACCAGGCGGTGGCGGCGCAAGCGCAATCGAAACAGGATGCCGCCGATGCACAGCACCAGGCCACCGTCGCCACGGAGGAGGCTGCCGAGGCTCACCAGCAGGCGGCTGCCGCGCAACAGCAGGCCCAAACGCTGCTCGCACAGCGCGAGGCCCAACTTGAGCACTTGCAGGCCGTCTTTTCCCAGATCGCCAGCACCCGCAAGACGCCCTCAGGGCTGGTCGTCACACTCGATAGCAACGCCATCCGCTTCGATTTCGACAAGTCCACGATTCGCCCCGGCAACCTGGAGCTGCTGAGCCGCATGGCCGGCGTGCTGATGACACTCCAGGGTTATCACGTCTATATCTACGGCTATACTGACAACGTGGGGACCGCACAATACAACCAGCAGCTCTCCGAACGGCGAGCGGAGGCAGTGCGCGATTACCTGGCGCGCTCGGGCGTGGACCCTAAGATTATGGACACCCAAGGATACGGCAAGAACGATCCGCTGGAACGGGGCGATAGCGCCCAGGCGCGCGCCAAGAACCGAAGGGTGGAAATCGGCATCGTGGATTCGGCGCTGCAAATGGTGGGGGAAGTGCCTGGCAAAAGTGAAAACTAAGAGTAGTGGATAGTGGGCACTACCTCGCACCTTTCCTCCCCCTCATCCCTTATTTTCCCGACGAAAACACACCTTTGTGGCATCTACTCTAAAGGAAGCACAAAAGTACAGGAGGCACCCATGAGAGGGATCAGCGTTGCAGTGTTAACACTTGGACTCGTTGCATTGCCGGCTTTTGGTAAGCAGCCCACCAAAGCAACCAGCGAGGTTCCGATGACAGATCAACAATTTGTGGATTTCGCGGCGCAGACGGACATGACGGATGCCAATCTCGGCCAGGTCGCTCAGGACAAAGGTAACCAGGCCGTTAAGGAATTCGGCCAGATGGTACGCAGCGATCACACGGATGACTACAACCGACTGAGCGAGGCGGCTCAGAAGGCGGGTCTGACAGTTCCAAAGGCAATTGATGCTCAAGAGAATCGGGCCATCGACTCTCTGGATAAGCTGAAGGGCACAGCCTTTGACGGTCGCTTCGCTCGCGAGATGGTCATGAGGCATGAGCATGACATCGCCGTTTACAAGCGGGAAGCGACTGACGCTAAGGATCCGAACATCAAAGCTTATGCCCAGCAA
>JASHTZ010000685.1 GCA_030040295.1 Terriglobia bacterium
CGTATGGTCGAAAAGCTCCTGAGGCACGGCGCCAATGCGGCGATCTCTCCGAATATGATCGGAGGTTTGCGAATTGCTTCTGAACTCATCCGACCGAGCGTGGTCAGCTTTCTGGACACGATGCTGCGCGACCCCTCTGGAACGCTGCGCGTTGAGGAAATCACTGTTGTCGAGCGCTCGCCCTGGATTGGGAAGAAGCTGAAGGAGATGGACCTGCACGGGCGCTTCGAACTTCTGCCTTTGGCGATCCGCAAAGCCGACGGAGATATGAAATTCAATCCACGCGATGACACGGTGATGGCGAGCGGTGACACTCTCGTGGTGATGGGTGACGTCGACAACGCCTGGAAGGCTCGCGACGCGGCGGGAAACAAGGTTCCCCATCGGCCGGCTGGGTAGGAGAGATCCTTATTCCAAATCCCGTGGGGCTCAGCCTCAACCTCTCGGCTCTGACAGGCCGCACCCCCTCGAACACCATCTCCCTCCTGCAGCATGCATCCGCAGCCGAAAAAATAGCGTCCAACCCTACGAGGCACTCAAGCCGCCGCAGCAGACTGCACCATACGGAGATCGACGCTGGCAGGATCGAGGGAGAAGCGGCGTTGCCCTCTCAAATCGGTTTGTGAATTCGTGCCGCTTTCGAGTATCTTGTATCACAGGCTTTGAACTTCGAGCCAACGCCTAGGGAGTGTAGCAGGAAATGTTGAGGAGATTTGTCTGGTTCCTGATCTTGTTGCCGATTCTCGCGCTCGCCTCAACGGCTCAAGAAGTGGATGACACGCAGTTTACGCCGATTTTTACCGGACAGGACTTGACCGGCTGGCACGCGATGGGGCAGACGGACTGGCATGCGGAAAATGGAATTCTTTGGACGGAAGGCAAGGGGGGCTGGCTGCGATCTGACCAGCGGTACGCGGATTTCGTCCTGCGGCTTGAATATCGCCTTACCAAGGGCGCGGTGAGCGGCATCTACCTGCGTTCCGCCGAACAAGGGGACCCCGCTTATACAGGGTTCAAGATCTCCATCCTCGACGATTCCGGGCAGCTCACCGACCTTCACAGTACCGGAGCGGTTTACGGTGCGGTTATTCCGCTCCTCAGCGTGGGTCGCAAGACAGGCGAGTGGAACCAGGCGGAGATTTCCTGCATCGGACGGCACCTGACGGTTTTCCTGAACGGGAATCGAATTCATAAAATCGATTTTGACGATCCGGCGTTTGTCTTTGCTGAGAAGCGGCCTCTGAGCAGGGTTCCCAACCAAGGATACATCGGCCTTGAAAGCCATACCAACCGCGTGGACTTTCGAGGGCTGCGGATTGATGTGATCAAGCCTGCCGCCTGAATGATTTGCAGAAACTCGAAAACCGATACTCAACATTCGACCAAACCTCCGAGCTCTCAATTTTGAGTTTCCGATTCCTGTTTGTGGGAGGAAGCAATTGGCAAAAATCGACCGAACATCGGATAGTGGCGTTGGTGTGGGCGTGGTCGTTCTGCTCATCGCCGTGGCGGTTGTGCTGTTTGTCTTGCTTTTGAAACTTGCCAGTACCGAGGCGCCCGCCATTCTCGTGCCGCACCCTCCCAAGGGCCTGGGCCAGAAAACCGAGCTCGCTTTGGAGGTCCGCGACGCCAAACACAACCTGAAATCCCTGGCGGTCGAAGTTGTGCAGGATGGGCAGGTCATTCACCGATCGAACCTGGTCATCTCCGCCCACCCGCATCGTTGGTGGAGATTCTGGTCGGCCGGCCCTGCGAGCTCCACGCACTGGAACGTCCTCGTGGGACGCGAGGTGATTCCCGAGCTCAAGGAAGGCCACGCCACACTCCGGATATCTGCCGCCAATGATTCCTGGGGGCATTTTTTCCGCGGTGGTCGGAGTGAAACAACGCTGGAACTTCCCGTCCGGTTCCTGCCTCCCCAGATCGAGGTCCTGACGACTCAGCATTACATCAACCAGGGCGGCTGCGATATGGTGATGTTCAAAGTCTCTCCCGGAACGACGGAGTCGGGAGTTGAGGTCGGCTCTTATTTTTTCACAAGTTTTCCCGTGAAGGAGTCGACGCCGGAAACTCGCCTGGCGCTCTTCGCCTACCCTTATAACGTTGACCCTTCGACGCCGGCTCGCATCGTGGCGCGAGACGATGTTGGAAATCAATCCATCGCCAACTTCACTTACCGGGTGTTTCCCAAGAAGTTCCACACGGACACGATTACTCTTAGTGACGACTTTTTGAACCGAGTTGTTCCCCCCATCATGGCAGCGACGCCGGAGTTGACCGATGAGGGCAGTCCTCTCAAGAATTTCCTCGAAATTAACGGGCATCTGCGTGAGATCGATTCTCAACGATTGATGGAACTCTCCAAACACACATCTTCAACTTTCCTATGGACGGAGCCTTTTCTGCGTCTGCCTGCGAAAACCGAAGCCAGTTTTGCCGATTATCGCTCCTACACTTATAACGGCCAGGTTGTGGACCACCAGACTCATTTGGGATTCGACTTGGCCGGTCACGAGCACATGCCGGTGCGCGCTGCGAATGACGGCGTCGTGATCTTTGCAGGATATTTGGGAATATTTGGGAACGCAGTGGTGATTGATCACGGCTGCGGCGTCCAGAGCCTCTACGGCCACATGAGTTCGCTCGAGGTGAAGGAAGGCGACCA
This sequence comes from Terriglobia bacterium, assembly GCA_030040295.1. Taxonomy (GTDB): domain Bacteria; phylum Acidobacteriota; class Terriglobia; order UBA7540; family UBA7540; genus Bog-366. Next base: position 2,666 of record JASHTZ010000685.1, read on the forward strand.
TGTGAAGCGCGAGCAGGAAATCGGCCGCACCGGCCAAACGGGCCTTGCGGGCGGCGACCACCTCCACTTCACAATGATGCTCGACGGCATTCCCGTCAACCCCATTGAATGGTGGGACCCACACTGGATTCACGACCGCATTCAGGCCAAGTTGGACTCGCAATCTCAGTGACAATTTCTAAATCGTGATGACCACGGAGAGCCTGCGAAGCGGCCGTCTGTCCCTTCCTAATTTCCCGCCACGCGATTCAAATAAAATTGAATAAACCTGACGGGATCCGTCGACATCCCAACAGTCGCGTTGGGCGGCTCACCCTCCACGACTTTGGTATAACCTTGGCCATCCACTTCAATCGCGAGATCCTTAGTCTGGCACAGGCTCGGGTCGAGCACCATGGCCACTGCCATGGGGTCGAACAGCGTGGGCGTTTCCCGATTCCATAGTTTATATAAATCTGACAAGGCATTACCTATTGGCGTATTACTTGAGAAGATTCGCTTTCGGGCCTCAGCATCCACCTTCAGCATCGCGGTCACGTCGAGCGGGGCCATGACGATGGGAATTCCCGATGAAAACACTGCCTGGGCCGCAGCGGGATTTGACTTGATGTTCCATTCGGCATCGGGTTTCGAGCCCGGCGCGTAACCCCGCGCGATTGAGCCGCCCATCAGCGCGATGCGCTTGATTTTCGTTCCCGCCAGAGGATCAATTTTCAGCATGGCCGCCACGTTCGTAAGTTCGCCGATGGAAATCAAGGTGATTTGCCCCGGGTAGCGGTGGAATTTGCTGCGCAGGGAATCCACAGCGCTCTCCCGCAGAATCTGCGGGCTCACAAAACCTTCTGCCCAAGGTGCTTGATCAATGTTCTGTCTGGGCCCGGGCACACCCGCCACCACCGGAACCTGCCGCCACTTCCCTCCCGCTTCCCACAGCATCTTGGCGGCAATGCGCGCTCGCGCCGCCGTGTCGCCGGAGACGGTGGTGACGCCGAGCAATTCGAACTCCGGACTCTTGATGATGAGTGCCAGGGCAAAGGCATCGTCAATGTCCGTGCCGATATCTGTGTCGAGGATCACGGGAATCTTCGCCGGTGCGTCCGCAGCCGCGCACATGGAAGCAGCGAGCATCGTGGACGCAAGCAGCGTCGCAACGAATCTCACAAAATGGCTTTCCCGAGTTTGACCTTTGAGCATCAATGTTTGACTTCTCATTGTGGGCTCTACCTCACTACCGGCGCCAGCGCCACTCCTGCCAGGCCCAGGACGAAGCAAACAAACATCAGGGCGAGCAGGCGGTTTGCGGCCGGCCCCGCGCCGCGGAATTCCTTCCACACGAAGACGCCCCAGAGCGCGGAGACCATTGTCGCACCCTGCCCCAGCGCGTAGGAGGTTGCAGGGCCGACCATCCGCGCGTAAGACGCTACGAAGTTGGAAACGCCGCCCACGCCCCAGATCACTCCCCCCAGCACTCCCCACGCGTGCAGCCCGCCGCGCGCCGCAAAGTATTCGCCCATGGTCACGGGCGGCGCGCCGGTAATCGGTTTGCGCATCAGCGCATAGTTGAGCGGGAAATTCGAAATAACGATCCCAATCGCAAATACGAACATGACGGTGTAAGGCCCCAAGTGGCCTTCGCCCTTGATGGCCTTGGCGATGAAGGGATAGAACAGGCCCATGGCGACGCCGCACATCAGGCTCAGCACGATCCCTTTCGTGGTCACCTGCACGTTGCCCGAAAGTTTGCGGTAAGCCAGAGCGTCCAGCACGATGGCCACGCACACCATTCCGATACCGGCAAACAGCAGCAGAGGATTTCCGGCAGGCGTCACCACGTAATTCAACACAGACCCCACCACCAGCGCCAGTCCAATGCCAATGGGAAACGCCACGGCCAGCCCGGCAATTTCGATCGCGGCTACCAGCAGCATGTTGGCGACGTTAAAGATTGCCCCGCCCACGAGCGCCAGAAACACATTGCGCGCGCCTGCGCTCCCGAGATTGTTGAAGAAGCTATCGGCGCTGCCGGCGTCCGTGCGGCCGAGCGTCAGCCCCACCGCCAGGCTGAGCAGCAGGATTCCCCAAACATAATCCCAGTAAAAAAGCTCGAATCGCCAACTTCCCACCGCCTTCTGCGTGTTAGCCCAACTGCCCCAGGAAAACATGCTGAGGATCATCAAGGCGAGCGTGAGGGGATAAATCTGCGGGATGAACATGCGATTACCTGAACGGTGACCCTCTGAAAGAACAGCCATTCGGCCGGAAAGCGACCACGTCATCGCGGCAATCAGTAACTTCCGGCGCTAATCTTCCTCTTCCTCAGCAGTCGCGGGCTTGTGAGCGGCAACAATCTTGTCCGCAATTTGCTGCGGCACAATGTCGTAATGCGACAATTCCATGGCGTAAGTGCCGCGCCCCTGCGTCATGGAGGTAAGGTCAGAAGCGTAAGTGAGCATCTCAGCGAGCGGCACCTGGGCTTTTACCACGGTTGAGCCGGATTTCGGCTCCATACCCTGAATGCGGCCCCGGCGGCCGTTCAGGTTTCCCATAATATCTCCAGAGTAGTTCTCAGGAACGGTTATCTCAACATTCATAATAGGCTCCAGCAGGCACGGCTTCGCCTGTTCCATGCATTTCTTGAAACCTTTGGAGCCTGCCAGCTTGAAAGCAATTTCAGAAGAGTCAACATCGTGGTAGGAGCCATCGAAAAGAATGACGCGGAAATCCACCACCGGGTATCCGGCCAGATATCCGCGTGCCGCCGCCTCCACAATTCCCTTCTCAACCGCAGGGATGAAGTTGCGCGGAATGGCGCCGCCAAAAATATCGTTTACAAACTCGAAGCCCACGCCGCGCCCGAGGGGCTCCACCTTGATCCAGCAGTCGCCGTACTGGCCGTGGCCCCCCGTCTGCTTTTTGTGCTTTCCCTGCGCCTCGGCCTTGGCGCGAATCGTCTCGCGATACGGAATCTTGGGCGCTTTGAGCGAGACTTCGATGTTGAACCTCCTCTTGAGTTTTGAAACCGCCACTTCCACGTGCTGCTGCCCGGCGCCGGAAAGCAGGAATTCCTTGGTCTGCGGATCGCGCGAGAAGCGCAGGAGCAGGTCTTCCTCCAACATGCGGTGAATGGCGGTCGAAAGCTTGTCCTCGTCGCCGCGCGACTTGGGCTCAATGGCGAAGGAAATCGCTGGCTCGGCCAGTTTCACTTTGGAAAAGAATATCGGCGAGCCCTTGTCGCCCAGCGTGTCGCCGGTGAGCGTGTCCTTTAGCTTCGCCACCGCGCCGATATCGCCCGCGTGGAGCTCCGCCACCGCAATCTGGGATTTACCTTGCGTCACTCCGATGTGTGAAAGGCGCTCGGCGGACCCGCGATTGAAATTCGTCAGGTTGGCCTCATTCTTCAGCACGCCGGACATCACTTTGAAATAGCTTACGCGCCCGGCAAAAGGATCGGCGACGGTTTTGAACACGAAGGCCGCGACGGGCTGCGCGTCCACGATTTTCCGCTTCACCGGCTGCCCGCCCTCGTGGTCGAGGCCTTCCGCTTCCTCGCGCACCAGGGGCGAAGGCATGTAATCGACCAGGAAATTCAGCAGGTTCTCACTGCCGATGTTGAGCACTCCGGCAGCAACGGTCACGGGGAAAATGCGCTTTTCAGCAATGGCCTGCCGCAATCCCGGAGCAAGGTCTTCAACCGGAATTGTCCCTTTCTCGAAAAACTCCTCCATCAATTTGTCATTCCCCTCGGCCACCATTTCCACCAGCGCCTCGTGAGCCTTGTTGGCTGCGTCTTTGAGGTCGGTGGGAATTTCGGTCTCCTTGCCTTTGCCGGAGCCGTCGGGATCGAAGAGAAAGGCCTTCATGCTCACCAGGTCAATGAGGCCGCGATAATTCCTCTCCTCGCCGATGGGCAATTGCGCCGGAGTCACCATGCGGCCGTAGGCGGTGCGCAGGGCCTCTAGCGTGCGCTCAAAGCTGGCGCGGTCGCGGTCCAACTGGTTGATCACGAAGGCGCGCGGCAAGCCGTACTTTTCCGAAAACCCCCACACCTTTTCGGTTTGCACTTCAATGCCGGCGACGGCGTGGATCAAGACGAGTGCCGAATCCGCCGCCGCCAGGGCCGCCTCAGTTTCGTGCATGAAAATGTTGTAGCCGGGAGTATCGATGAAATTGATTTTGGTCTTTCCCCACTCGGCGCAGGCCAGCGAGGCGCTGATGGAAAACTTGCGCTGAATCTCCTCCTCGTCGAAATCCGTGACCGACGTGCCGTCGTCCACCTTGCCCAGACGATTCACCATGTTCGCAGTAAATAGCAGTGCCGAGACAAGCTGGCTCTTGCCCGTGTCACCATGGCCTACCAGTGCGACGTTCCGAATGTTCTCACCTTCGTAAATTTTCACCGGGTACTCCTTCAAATTGCGCGACAAACCCTAGATTTGTTTGGCAGCATGCGACGCAAACGGCCATCCTAACATAGGCATTGAATGCCTTCAACGCGTGCCTGCTCTTAGTAGTAGGTCAATTTGAAAGTTCGGCCCAGGGGACCCATTGCGGGTGCCCGACCAAATGTCGGTGGACTAAAGGGATAGTTTCATCCATCCGGCCGGATGCTCTTTCCAGTCCGATTTCACGGTGCGACCTTCGGGCCGATTA
>JASHTZ010000686.1 GCA_030040295.1 Terriglobia bacterium
AGTTAAAGAGCATCTTCCGGTGAACCATGATGGTTTGCAGTAATCCCTCATGCCAGCGCTTTCGCTGGCCGGCAAGAACTCTGCGGCTGTCGGGCAATTCCGTCCAGCACACTGCGTCGGGCGCGAGCTGGATCCGCCAATCCAGCCCCCTTTCACGCGCGTAGCGGTGCATGCGGAGCACCAACTCGAAGTCCTCCGTCACGGTGTCCGTGGCATAACCTCCGGCTGCAATCACCGCGGCCTTTTGGAACAGCCCGAACGCACCGGGAATAATGAGGAGCCCGTTCACCAGGCTCCACGCGGTGCGGCCGGCAAGAAAACTGCGCAGGTATTCGATGACTTGAATGATGACCCAGAAATTCAGAAGCAAATTCGGCCGGCGAATACGCCCCCCGTCAACAATCGAGCCGTTTATTCCGCGCACCACGCCGCCCACGGCCACGACGTGCTCGGGATCTTCCAAAACCAGCCGGAGCGCATGCGAAACCGCTTCCGGCTCGAAGAGCGAGTCGGCGTCCATGCCGATGAAGTAGGCCGCCTGGGAAAAATTGATTCCGGCGTTGATGGCATCGGCCTTTCCCCCGTTCACCTTGTCCACCACCACCACGCGTGGTTCAATGGTTGAGGTGTAGATGGCCTTGACGGGTTTGGTGGGCAGCCCGGCGCTCGACTGCACTTCAGACTTGCGCATCGAGAATGACCGGATCAATTCGTCCAGCGTTCCGTCCTTGCTGCCATCGTTCACCACCACCACTTCCAGGCGGCTGTAGTGCAGCGCCAGCAGTGAGTGGATGCTGTGAGCGATGACCCGCTCCTCGTTGTAGGCAGGCACGATGAGCGTCACAGCGGGAATCAGGCCCTTCAAGTCTTCAAGCGCCTCAAAATCGATGGGATGCGTCAGGGTATTTTGGCTGTATTTGCGGCAATACCAGAAGGAGAGAACCAGCAACGCCAGATTGAGCAGGAAGTAGGAGGCGAAGTAAGTGAAGATCACCGCCTCAAATCCATACATGACCCAATGGATAACCGCTTCCAAAATGACGTTGAATTGGTTCACGATGGGCCTGCCTGTGAGGCATTATGAGCCACTGGGACCGGCTCAGATTCCAGAATGGCCCGCGCGACTCGTGGATCGCAACGGGAATCCTGGGCGAGCGCGACGAGCTGGGTGTGAACCTGTGGCTGGGGAGCTTCCAGAAGCAGTTGGGCGATTCGCAGTCGAATGTCCGCGTCCGGGTAGAGCAGCACGAAACTCTCCAGCGTGGAACTAACACCCGCCGCAATCAGCACGCTCAGGAAATCCCGGCTGGCCTCTGCCCGCGCACTGGAGGGATCGGCGAGGTCGCGCGCCAAACCGTCCAGGAAACCAGCGCGCTCCCACTCCGAGATCAAAATCTCAAAATTGGCGCGCGGCTTCGTGCGCAGAACCTCTACCGCCAGATCGACGGCCATGCCCTGGATCTTGCGCAGGGCGTAGGCCGCACGCGAGCTCACTTCTCGCACCTCGTCATCCAAAGCCACGAGTGCGATTCCAGCGCCTTCCGGCTTGCCGATATCACCCAGCGAGTTCAGGGCTCGCAGGCGCACAAACCACACAGGATCGTACGCCAGAATCGCCAGCGCCTCGAGGGAAGGCGGGTCGGAAATACGGGCCAATGCACGCGCCACCTTGGCGCGAACTTCGGGATAAGAATCGCGCGCTGTGGCCGTAAGGTCCGTGAGCACGCTCGCGTCCGCTATTTCCGAAAGCGCCCACGCGCCGATGTGCCGCAAGCGGTCATCCGGCGATTTCAGCAGTTGCCTCAAGCTCCTCGGCTCACCTCGAGCGCAGGAAGCGAGCACTGCGGTGAGGGTGATGTCCGGGATGATTCGCGGCAGGTGCGGAAGCGCCTCAACCAAGGCGGGGACCGCCGCGCGCGCCTTCAGCCGGCCCAGACTCAGCACGCTCGAGAGCGCCACCTTTGGCGAGCCATCGCGTAGCGCCTGCGCCAGCGCCTCAACGCCGCGCGGATCGGGAAAGTAGCCGAGCATTCGCGCCGCGCGCACCCGCTCGAGAGTCCTCCCCTTCTGCAGGCGCCGAATCCATCCGGCGTGGATATTGCTCGCCGAAACTGCCTCGAGAAATCCGGCGTGGTTTTCCTCACCGGAAAAAGAGCTCTCACCCACCAGGACCTCTTCAATGGCTTCGCGGTCCTCGCGCCGAGCCACGGCCCACAGTCCTTCGAGACTCTGCACGTCATACGGGGGTACAATCAGGCTGGCATATCCGAGGCGCCGCGTTCCACGCGAAAGGTTTTGCGAGTACCGGACCTGCATCAGGAAAAACATGCCCACGCCCAGCACGAAGTTGCAAAGGGCGAGCACGATGAGCGCGGTCTCGAAAAACTCCAGTGAAGGGGCGGACACTTCCAGCATGGTTTCCGTCCTGATCTCCTTCGAACCTACGTGCCTTTGCCGGCCTCCGGCGGGATTGCGCGATTCACCGAGGCGAAATGAGCTCATCTTATCATGTCCGAGCAGTTGGTTTCCAAATCCGAGCGGCGAAACAATCACACGCCGGCGCTCTCGCTCCCTTGCGCACAAGATCGAGCACGGGTGTCCACACCCACGGTACCCGCTCGCGATCCGAACGAGACCCGGGACAACCGCGCTTTATTGCAAATCTTTGTGAGGGGAGAGGCGGGAGGTGCCGCAACCAGCAAGCCAAGACGCGCTGGCGACCAGGATGGAGTCGCCGGGCCAGCGATTGTGCGCGCCATCCTGAGAGGCGAGCGGCATCCCTGGGCGAGTTGAAAGCCTTCCTCGAGTTCCTGTTTGCGCGTACGGAGGACGCCAGGTCAATTTCCGTGCAAATCAAGCGTCAACCAGAGAAGAGTGCCACCGAAAGTTCTGGACACCTGCATGCGCATGCCATCGGTGAGAGGATAAAGTTGGTAATCGCTTCCGCTCACTACGGTGGGCACGGAGAGCCAGCATTGCGCAGCGAGGTCGGAAACCCGGACTTTGAATGACCCCGCCACCATGTTGCAGATTTCGCCCAAGGCGTCGCGGATGGTCTCCTGCGAAGGGCGTTCGATGGTCTCGAGCATCTTGGCGGTGATGCCGGCGGCCGTTTCCAGGCTGCAACGGAAGCTCAGGACGCCACACAGCTCGCCCGCGAGTCCAATCATGGCGGTGTAATCGGCGACGCGCGGCAGGGTTACCTGACCGCAGGAGCCTAGGGAGATTCCCACCATCATCTCGAAGACTTCCGTGACGGCGCTGTCCAGCGCAAGGGTGAACCGCTGCTGGGTTTCGTCGCGAGGGAGCGAGGCGAGCTTGATGGCCGCCTCGCTGGGGCCCGATGATTTGGCAGACAGGATGAGTTGCACTCGGCCCGGGCGGGGCGCCTGCGTCTGAGAATTCATTCTTACACCTGAAGTAGTGGAATAACCCGCTCTTTGATTTGATCGGGCGTGAAGGGTTTGCGGATGTAGCCCTTCGCCCCGTTGGTAATAGCCTGGATCACCCGCGCCTCGCCGGCGTCGGTGGTAATCATCACAATGGGCACGCCTTTAGCGTTGTCTACGCCCTGAATTTGCCGGACCAATTCCAATCCGTCCATGGCCGGCATGTTGATGTCGCTGAGGATCAGGTCCACGCGCGTCTGCTGCAAACGGGCGAGTGCTTCCATTCCGTTGCTCGCCTCAAATACTTCCTTCAGTTTGAGGCCCGCTTGGCGGAGGGAGCGGTCCACAATCTTCCGCATCACGGAGGAGTCGTCTACGATCAACACATTGAGCTCGGGCATATTTAACCCTCGTCCTCGCGGAACGGATTCCTGGGAATTCCGCCCCCAAACAGTCCGGACGCGCCGTATTCCATCAACTGAATGAGGTGGAGAAAATCGGTTTCCAGCATTTCGGCCAACTTCTCGGCCTCGGCCGGCTGGAGTTGGGGCAAACAATTTTGCAGGATGGCCTGATCCAGATTGTTGCCCGGCTCAGAAATTTCCGGAGGCATTCCTCCCATGGTCACGCCGCGCCGGCCGCAGAACTGGTCAGCCGCCGCCACAATTCCCACCAAATGCGGGTCCTGGGTGGCTTCCTGGGGGGTGTGGTGGAACTCCATCACCTCCAGCAGAGCGGGAGGGAAATTCCAGGAAATCCCGATCCACCGCCCCACCTCACAATGATCGGCACCAAAGCGCTCGCGCTCGAGTTCCACTGACTCGCTCCAAGTGTAAGTCGGGGCGGGTTCGGACCTCCGCGGCTCGTTCGAAGCGATCACGAGGAGAGGGAGAACACCAATATCGTGCAATAGGCCGGCCAGATAAGCTTGCTCGGGCTGAGGGTAGGAAATTGCCCGCGCCAGCCGTTCGCTGAGCGTCGCGGTGAGGAAACAGTGCTGCCAGAACGATTGCACATCCTCCGAAGCCACCTGGTGCCCCGCGTACTGAACCAATGAGCAGGTCAGAACCATCGTCCGCAGTCTTTCGGTCCCCACTAGAATGATGGCGTGCTCCAGTTTCGTGATGCGCTCGCGGAAACCCATGAAGGCGGAATTACACAGGCGCAGAACCTGCGCCGTAAGGCTGGGGTCCGTCCTCAAAACTTCCCCAACGCGCTTCAGGTTGACGGGATTGGCCGCCAGGAGGCTGTTGAGTTCGAACACATAGGCCGGCAGTGTGGGTAGCCCTTCGGAAAGTCCCGCCATCAGTGCGAGCTTGCGGCTCTGTTTTGTCTCGGGATCTTCGGTATTCAGTGATGCGGGGCGTTCAGGCGGGTGCGTAAGCCCCGCGTCTTCAACCTTCTCCCAAGATGTCTGCTCCGCCGGCGCTTTCGAAAGGTGCATTCTCCCCACCCGCTCGTTTATAATATCGGCATTATTCCCATCGTCTTTAGTTGACAGGTGTGAGAAATTTGAGGTGATGCGAGTACTGCCGCAGTCGCGTAATGGACTAAGAATGAAGGACTTGGGCCACAGGGCCGGGCTGAGCCGCGAAATTCCGGAATTGATAAAGCCTATAATCCCGAGTTCGAACTGCGGACGGGACCAAATCCACAATCTGAGGGTGGCAATGACTAGAATTCCGTCTCCAGCGGGCGTGCTCGATCTTATTCAAGCATTTCGCAGGTCGAAGACGATGTTCGTGGCGGTATCGCTGGGAATTTTTGACCGATTGGCCAAGGCCCCTTCTGACGCCCAGGCTCTCGCCGCTGCGCTGGGCGCCAATTCCGAGGCGATGGCTCGGCTGCTGGATTCTTGCGCCGCTCTCGGCCTCCTGAAAAAAAGTGCTTCGGAATACTCAAACTCTCCGGAGGCGCAAACCTACTTGACGCGCTCGAGCGCGAACACCCTCTCGGGCTACATCCTCTACTCCGATCGCGTGCTCTACCCGCTTTGGAAGAATTTCGAAGGAGCCATTCTCGAAGGCACCAATCGCTGGGAGCAGACGTTCGGCGGCTCGGGATCAATTTTCGACCACTTCTTCCGCACTGACGAAGCTCGAAGGGATTTCCTGAGCGGCATGGACGGCTACGGCCAATTGAGTTCGCCAGCCGTGGTCGCGGCATTTGATTTAGGGCGCTTCCACCGACTGGTGGACCTGGGCGGCGCCACGGGCCATCTGGCGCTCGCCGCGTGCGCGCTTTATCCACCATTGCAAGCCGCGGTATTTGATCTGTCCGGCGTTATTGCCGTTGCACGTGAGTACATGCAGCGCTCGCCGCACGGGGATCGTGTGGCGTTGCTTGAGGGCGATTTTTTCACCGACCCGCTGCCCGAAGCCGACCTCTTCGTCCTCGGCCGAATCATTCACGACTGGTCGGAGGAAAAAATCCGCAGGCTGCTCAAGAAAATCTGGGAGAAGTTGCCCCCGGCTGGCGCGCTGCTGATCGCCGAAAAACTTCTGAATGATGATAAAACCGGTCCCCTGCCCGCGCTGATGCAGTCGCTCGGCATGCTGGTGTCCACGGAAGGCAAGGAACGTACACTCGCAGAATATACCGCCTTGCTCCGCGAGGCGGGTTTCACGAAGGTCGAGGGAAAAGTAACCGACTCGCCTCTGGATGCGATTCTGGCAACGAAGGGATGATTATTTACCATGCTCTGACCCTTCCCGGCTGCTATTCATCTTTGGCACCGCCCAAGGCCAACGGCAATCCGGTAAGAACCTCCATTTTGGTGAAGGTCACCTTCTCATCAACGATTGCCGCAGCTTCCAGCCTGAACCCCTAATTCTTCACTGTCGCCGCATCGCTGGTCAGAACGTGCGCGATGAAGTCGAGCGCGCGCGGGTCCTTTGATTGCCCCAGCCAGAAAAATGCCTGCTTGCGAACCTCCATGTTGCGATTGTTCTCAGCCACCTGGATCAACAACGGAACGCCCTGATCGGCAGGGAGTTGGGTGAGCGCGAAGACGGCGCACTTCTTCACCTGGGTGTCCGGATCGTTTTCGGCGGAAGCGCTGATGGCGCTTACGGCTTTCGCGCCGGCCTTGTGCGCCAGCCAGAACAGCGCCTGCCCGCGCAGCTTCGTGCTTTGGTCGTATCGCGCGACGTCGATGAGAGTATCCACAGCGCCGGGCGCGGGGCTGATGGAAAGCGCAAAGACGGCGTGGGCGCGCTGGTGAATTGCTGCATCGCAGCGTCGGCGGAGGGGTCGTCAGTGGAGGCAATCGCCGCGATGGCCGCGCCCGTGGACGGTTTCTCGTTGTCGGCTTGGACGCGCAGCACAAAGGCACGCAGAAATTCCACGCTCTCGGCGGGGCGCACTCCGGTGAGCCAATGGACAGGCATGCCGACGGCATCCACGCGGCAGCCATCATCGAACATGCGAATCTTTTCCACCTGATGCTTTTCGACGCGCAAAAAAATCAGGTTGTGCCGGTCAGTGGGTGATTCGAGATCGCCGGAGTCGTTGGGAATGCTCGACCCTTCTTCGAGGTTGGCGGTGCAGGACCTCCAACCATCGCCGTCGCCATTGCCGCGACGGCTTTCGACAGCCGGCAACACATAGGCGATCCAGGCGGGCCCCGAGTCGCGCGCCGTCACGTCCGCAATCGACGCGGACAGTCCCGCCGAGGCCGTTGACTGGTCCAGCTTGGCATGGATCAAGTTGGCCTGCTGCCCGTTTGCAGCCACAGTCGCCATCAAAAGAACACCCGCACAGCTTGCGAAAGAAAACTTCGCGCGCATAACGCTCCTTTACTTGCTCAGAATCTCCATCATGAAGTCGGTACCTTCCTTGCATTTCATCAAAGACAGTTTTTCGATCGCCGTCTTGCGCAGCTCCGGGTCTTTTTCCCCTCGGCCAAGACTCACCAATTCCTTGCAATTCCCCTGAAGGAAGAAGGCGTTCAGGATCTCCTTGCGAATCTCCGGAGTTTTCTCCGTCTGATAGAGGGAAACCAGGTGGTCGGCGGTTCGGGAGCCCATCAATCCCAGGGAGCGAATCGCTTCGCGGCGCAGGTCAACGTCCTTTTCGTTTTGCGCAAGCGAGTAGAGACGCTCTCCCTGGCCGCCCACAAAGAGCGCCCGGATGATCTCGCGCTTCACCTCCGGGGTGGACTCAGATTGATAGAGTTCCCAAAGGTCGTCGCCCGCGCCCATCACTCCCAACTGGCGCACAGCCTCGCGGCGCAAGTCGACATTCTTTTCCGATTTGGCCGCGGATAAGATGCGGTCCTTCTCGCCGGAGATCATGAAGTCGCGCAGAATGGATTTCTTGACGTCGACATCGTCGCTGTGCGCGTAAATGTCCGCCAGTTCCGCTTTGCTGGCGGGATCGCCGGAGATGGCGAGGTCTTGAAGGGCCTTGGCTTGCAGGTCGCGTCCCGATTGCCCTCGCGCCACTCCCGCGATAATGGCGCGCGCCTGCGGCGAGCCGTTTTGCGACAAAACAAACAAGGCGCGTTCCTTCACGCGCGGCGACTGATTGCCCTGAAGGACTTTTTCGAGCAGCGGCACGGCGTGTTCCGGGTCGGAATTCATCAGCCCCTGAATGGCGATGAGCTTCAGGTCTTCATCCGATATGTTTTCAGGAGAAACCTTCTCCCCCATGGATTGGCGAATCTCCACATCCAGGGCCTTGGCATCGCTGGTCCATTTGTCCTGTGTGCCGGATTTTTCCAACTCAGCCAGCGCCTCAAGGGCCTCTTCCCGCCGCGCCAGCTTGTTCAGAGCATAGGCGCGCCAGTAGGTTGCGGCATTGGCGTGAGGGCCGTGCAGCTCAATAACCTGTTTGAACGCGTCCAGAGCCTTCTCCCACTGATTCTGGTCGAGGTCGGACGTGCCCTCAGCATAAAGGTCGGATTCGTGGTCCGGCGCCGCCTCGGCTGCGCGAGCACCGGGCGAATCGAGCGCTGCCCGTGGTTCCTCCGCTCGCGCGAGCGCCGGCGATCGCAGGAACATCACCGTCACGATCACCAAAGCGATATTTCCGGTGATTAGAATTTTCTTTGTGTGTGTCATGATTTGCCTCATTTAAAGCGAGCTCCCGCGCGATTGCGCGCTTGCCCCTTTCTCTTTTTCCCGCACTCCCAGCTCCACCACACGAATTTTAAAGAGAATTCCCTGCGACTCGATCTGGCGCTTCAGTGACGCGAGATCATCGGCGGAGATTTCTTTCGGACCGTTGGAAATATTCAGCAGGACGCGCTCCAGCTCATCAAGGACATTGGCCATTCCGGGGTCGCCATCGCGCAGGGCCGTCTCGCGGTACAAGCGGTTCGACTGCACCAGGTCCTGCGCCAACTGTCGCGTCTGCGTCTCATTGACTGTCCCCTCGTCTCCCTGATTCATGACCTCCACCAGCAGCATTTGCGCGCGCTCCAGGTGGTCGCCGACCGCCACCATGAGGATTCGCTGGCGGGCAGGCGCAGAAATGGCGGCTACGGCGGGTGTTTGGCGCTGCTGCCAGATTCTTCCGCCCCAGAAAGCCGCCACGAGAAGTGCCGCAAGCCCCGCCGCCAATGCCCAGGTGCGCAGGGGGAGGAAGAAGGTCCAGAGCCCTGGCTTCGATTCGTCGAGCCGTGGACGGATTCGCGCCCAAACTTCCGCACCGTAATCTTCACCGCGCTCGGGAATGGGCACGGAAGCGACAGCTTCCAGCGATTCCGCGAGAGCCGCAAGTTCCCGGCGGCAAATCTCACACGATTCCAGGTGCGCGTCGGCCTGCTGGCGGTCCATGCCGCCCTTTTCGCGGTAGTAGTGCAAAATCATTTCGTCCTCGGTCATGTGTCGCATTCAGGTATTCACCATAGGCGCGAGCGCCTCGCGGAGCTTCCGCACGGCGCGGAAAATCGCGTTCTTGGCCGTGTTGCCGCGAATGCCCAGTGCCCTCCCGATTTCTTCAATCGAGCAACCATCGAAATGCCTCATCACAAACGCCGCGCGCTCACGCCCGCTCAGCTCCACCATGGCGCCCTCGAGTTTTTTCTTCACCTCGACGCTGAGAAGCAGCCGCTCCGGACCCGGCGCGGCGGAGGCGACTGATTGCAGCGGTTCGTTCTCCTCATCCCGTGCGGAAACTCGCGGCTCCTCCTCGCGGCGCCGCACTCGCCGCAGGTGGTCGAGCGCGCAATTTACCGCCACGCGGTGCAGCCACGTTCCAAAATTGGCGCGCGACTCGAACTGGTGCAGGGCGCGATAGGCGCGCAGGAAAGTTTCCTGAACAATGTCCTCCGCATCGTGTTCGTTGCCGCACATTCGAAACGCCAGCCGAAAGATGGCGCGGCTGTGCCGTTCGACAAGGACACGAAAACTGTCCCGGTCGCCCGCGAGAACCTGCGCCACAGCCGTTACATCGTTGGCTTCCATCTGTCACTTAGACTAACAGGAAGGCAAGCGGTTAGGCGGGAAGTGAAATATTTTGGAACGGGATAAAGTGGTATGTCTTCCAGCCTGTGGAGGCCTCAATG
>JASHTZ010000687.1 GCA_030040295.1 Terriglobia bacterium
CCGCGCGCTCACGAAATCCTGGCGCTGCTTCGCCATGATGTATTCGGCGTTCTCGCTCAAATCACCCAGCGCCCTCGCGCGCTTCAGCTCCTTGGGCAGCTCGTGATTCAGCTCGTGCTCCAAAGCCTGGATTTCTTCCTCGAGTTTTTGAACGATGGGAGAGGGCATTGTGCAAGTCCTGATACTTTGAGGTTCGCTGACATTATAGGTGAAACTGCAATGCCGGCGCAACGCGGTCGCAGGACTTCGGTGCGTCGTTCAGCCGTGGCGAGGCGTTCGCACGGCGTAGATTGCGGCGGCGCCCAGAACCCCTGCGGTGGTTATGATTCCCCACGCAAGATTGTAGCTGTGAGTCGTTTCGAAGATTTTCCCCGCCAGCACGGGGCCAAAGAATTGCCCGAGCGAATCCGCCATGATGATCAGACTCAGCAGCTTCCCCAACGCCCCCAGACCAAAACACTCGGCGGTGATCAACGGGATCAGGAAATAATCCGCGCCCATGGCAAATCCAAAGATCATCGCAAACGACCACAGTGCGGCTGGATGATTCGCCACGATCAGCAGAGGAATGGCCAGGGCCAGTACGAGATAGAACAGCGCCATGACGTTGCGCTTGTTGAAGCGGTCCACCAGATGCCCCACGCCCACCCGCCCGACCAGCCCCGCCAAAAGCAGTCCGCTCGAAACGTGCGAGGCTTGAACCGTGGAGTAGCCCGTGTCGCGAAGAAACAGGACGAACTGTTGAATCACCGTTCCAATGGCGCCGATGGTAAAGGTGCTGCCCACGAGGATGAGCCAGAAATTGACGGTTCGAACCGCCGCCGCTAAGGAGGCGGAGGAGGTTTCCCCCGATCCCTGCTGTGCCGCTGAGGTTGCAGTTCCGTCGGCAACCAACCCCATTTCAGCCGGAGCCGAACGCGTCATCCATTGGGCCACCGGAAGCAGCACCACGCCGATCATGACGCCGACAACGATGAACGCCTGCCGCCAACCGATTTCTCCAATCAGATCGGCGGACAGAACCGGCGCCGCGACGCCGCCGAGACCCAATCCCAGGTACGCATATCCCATGGCCCGGCCGCGTTTCACCCGGAACCAGTTGGAAATCAAAACCTGGTTGGTGATGGGGCCGGCCAGGACGTATCCCACAAGCTCAATGACGCAGAGGATGTAGTACTGCCACAAGTGCGTCATCCAGCCCATCAGGGCAATGGGCAGTGCAACCAGCAAAACGCCGGCGCGCAGCACTTGCCGCGCGCCAACGCGATCGATCAGCGCGCCCAGGAATCCGAAGGCCGGGGCGACAATCACAAATCCCCAAAACAGCCCTTGTGCCACCTGGCTGCGCGTGAAATGCAGAGAGTCCACCAGCGAGGCGTAGAAAACCGGCAGCCCGTAAAAGACCAATCCCACCGCAAAGAACAAGTTCAGGAATGCCGCCAGGACAATCCAGTCACCATAAAACCTTCGCGCCGGTGTGGGCTGATTCATGAGGGGGGATGATTAACCGAACTCCGGCCCTAAAACGCCGCATGGCAAGTCGACGCGGCCGGGGAATTCATTCTGCCCGCGATACATTCGGGTGAGCGGCCGCGGGAAGTCGAAGCCGCACTCGCCAAGCAGGCGCGCCGAAACGACCCAGGCAGTATCCGGCTCCTTCCTTGCAGGGAGTGTTCATCCGCCGGATTGTTGCAGCAACTTGGCCACGAGCGCCGTCCAGCCGGTTTGATGGCTCGCGCCCAAACCCGCGCCGTTGTCGCCGTGGAAGTATTCGTAGAACGGAATCAAGTCCCGCCAGTGGGGATCGGTTTGGAAAAGCTCGTTCCCGCCGAACACGGGCCGCCGCCCGTCCTTTCCGCGCAGAAAAATCGAGGTCAGCCGCCGGGAGAGCTCTTCCGCGACCTCCCACAAAGTCAGCATGCGGCCGGAACCGGTCGGGCACTCAACTTTCAACTGGTCGCCGTAGTAATAATGGAATTTCTGCAACGATTCAATGAGCAGAAAATTGAGCGGAAACCACACCGGCCCGCGCCAGTTGGAGTTGCCCCCAAAAAGACCCGAGGCGGACTCGGCCGGTTCGTAAGCGACCCGATAGTCTTGCCCGTCGATACGCAGAACATAAGGGTTGCGCGCGTGAAATTTCGAGACGCTGCGAATCCCGTTGGGCGCCAGGAACTCCTCTTCGTCCAACAGGTAGCGCAACAGCCGTCCAAGTTTTCTGCGGCTGACGATCGAGAGCAGGCGGCGGATTCCGAGTTCGGATTTCTGCGTCATCTCGATGTGATGGGGAACATCGGGAACATTTTCGAGAAACCATTTCATGCGCCGCTTGAATCCGGGCACTCCCGCCATCGCTTCCGGCTCCAGCATTTCCACGGCGAGCAGAGGAATCAAGCCCACCATGGACCGCACCTTCATGAAATGGTGATGATCGTCGGAAAGGTGCAGGACGTCGTAATAAAATCCGTCTTCCTCATCCCACAGGGACAAACCGTGCCCTCCGCGATTGTTCATCGCCTGAGTGATGTAGACAAAATGCTCGAAGAATTTGCTGGCCACGTCTTCATACGCCGGGTCGTCGCGGGCCAGCTCCATGGCGATGGCGAGCATGTTCAGGCAGTACATGCCCATCCAACTGGTTCCGTCGGATTGCTCGATGTGCCCCCCCGTGGGCAGCGGCTTGGAGCGGTCAAACACGCCGATGTTGTCGAGTCCCAGGAATCCGCCTTCAAAAACGTTCATGCCGTCGGGGTCCTTGCGATTGACCCACCAGGTGAAATTGAGCAGCAGCTTGTGGAAGACCTTTTCAAGAAAATCGCGGTCCGCTGTGCCGCACCGCCGCCATTCGATTTTGTAAATGCGCCACGCCGCCCAGGCGTGAACGGGAGGGTTGACATCGCTAAACGCCCACTCATAAGCCGGAAGCTGGCCGTTAGGATGCTGATACCATTCGCGCAGAAGCAGCACGATCTGCTCCTTCGCGTAGTCCGGATCCGCCAGCGCCATGGCCACGCAATGAAACGCCAGGTCCCATGCGGCATACCAGGGGTATTCCCATTTGTCGGGCATGGAGATGACGTCGGCGTTGTAGAGGTGTTTCCACGAGTGGTTTCGTCCCCTCAGCCGCTCAGGCGGCGGAGGCGGACCTGCGGGATCGCCCTCCAACCAGACCCGCACATCGTATTGGTAGAATTGCTTCGACCAGAACAGACCCCCCATGGCCTGGCGGAATACATTCTGTGCATCAGGAGAAAGCGTGGTTGGAATAATCTTGGAGTAGAATTCATCTGCCTCGGCCAGGCGCTTTTCAAACACGCTGTCGAAGGCTTCGCAGAGCACATCGTCGCTCGGCTGCTGATTGCTGAATTGCAGGCGGAACACCGCGCTCTGCCCGGGCGGAATGGTACGGTGATAAACCGCCGCAACCTTCGTGCCCTCGGGAACAGGACTGACGGCGTTCCGCGCGCCATGGACGATATAGTCGTTGAAGGCGTCCTTGACGTGGGGCGTTTGATTGGCAACCCCAAACAACCGCTCGAAATTCGTCTCATTTTCGGTGAAAAGCAAATCCGGATGGTCCTGGCAGACCAGCCAGCGCGATCCGTAGTAGTTGTGCTCGGCCCGAATCACGGCCGCGCCGGGAAGCTCCCCAGCTTTCGCCAATTTCGGGCGAGTGTTATCCCGCCCCCAGGACCAGGTGTTGCGAAACCAAAGTGTAGGCAGCAGGTAAAGCGGCGCAGCTTCGGGACCGCGATTGTTTACCGTTATGCGGACCAGGATCTCTTCAGGTGCCGCCTTCGCGTACTCCACGAACACATCGAAGTAGCGATCCCCCTTGAAGATTCCTGTGTCCATCAGCTCAAACTCAAATTCGCTTCTGCTCCGTCGCCGGTTTTCTTCCACCAGCCAGGCGTAGGGAAATTCCCTCTGGGGATAGCGATAGAGATATTTCATATAGGAGTGCGTCGGTGTTGAGTCAAGGTAGAAGTAATACTCTTTGACGTCCTCGCCGTGATTTCCCTCTTCACCGGTCAACCCGAAGAGGCGCTCTTTTAGAATCGGGTCCCGCCCGTTCCACAGCGCCAAGGCAATACACATGTATTGATGCCGGTCGCAAATTCCGGCGATTCCATCCTCGCCCCAGCGGTAAGCGCGCGAACGGGCATGGTCGTGGGGAAAGTAATCCCACGCCGTTCCCCACGGGCTGTAATCCTCGCGGACCGTCCCCCATTGACGCTCGCTCAGGTAAGGCCCCCAGCGCTTCCAGTGGAGCTTGCGCTGGCGGGACTCCTCCAGCCTTTGCTGTTCACCGCTCATAAATCACTTGGCAAAAAAGCCGATCCTTGAAGCCTGAAAGCCCCTCACATGTCACTGCAGCCCAAAGAATGCATCATCTTGTGCTGTCCGTCTAAAGATGTCAAATTTGAGGAATGACTTACTTGATTCATCCAGACTGGCGCACGGGCGTGGAAAAAGTCTGCGGCCGCTCCCGCAAGGCGGGAGACCGTGAATAGCTGTAGGTGGAACCTACGGAACCCAAGGCTACAGGCACGACACGGCCCTGACGGGGCCGACCTTGGGCGCACCGGCAACCCCTTCGGGGTTGGGGGTTTTTTCTTCGTCGCGGGAATCCGCAGGTTCACACCTGCGGCTATTCACGGTCGGCCCCGAGTGGGGCCATCGCCACAAGCAAGGCCGTTTGAGTTGATGAGTCAAGTAAGTCATTCCTCAAATTTGACGGGTGAATTGGTTTTGCGGCAGGATTCTCCTGCTCTTATACTGAGGCCGATATCTGAAAGTGGTATAAGTGCGCGACCCCGCGCCCGAGACGGTTTTTGTACTCACGGCTTATGAGTTGCGGGGCAAACCTCTTTCGCCTATCGTAGGCGTATGAGGAAAAGGCGTCGATGAAACGAAGTCGCTTTCCCAGCGGATGGAATGAGGAACGGGTTCGCCGCGTCCTGGAACATTACGATCGACAGACGGAAGATGAAGCGGTCTCTGAAGACGAGGCTGCGTTCCGTCGACGAGGTCTCACTGCGGTCGTAGTGCCCGAACGCCTCGTCCCAGAAGTGACGCGTCTAATGCGTTGGGAGATCCCCCGGCTTTGCCGGGGCGGCAGTAGGAGTTTGACAGATCCGGGAATTAGCACTTCGTGCGCATTAATCGTTTCGAACGGACCCCTCACCCCAACTCCCCTCCCCCTCTTCCCTCTCCCTTGGGGAGAGGGAAGAGGGGAGAAGGGGTGATAGGGTGAGGGGTTTTTTCTTGGCGGTGGCGGTCAGGCCCAATTGAGGGGCCAGCCACCGCAAAAGCCTCCGGCTTTGCCGGAGGATGATTACTTGAGATGCGGCGAACTCGCCACAGCAGGACGCCCGTGCGCTAGTGTGCCGTCCCATAAATAAG
>JASHTZ010000688.1 GCA_030040295.1 Terriglobia bacterium
GGCCCCGGCGAAGATGAACTTGGAGGCATTTTTCTCCGTCACCCCTCCCGCGGCGATGAGCGGAATTTGGGGGAACATTTTGTGCAGCGAGTTGATGTAAGCTTCACCGCCGATTTGCGCGCAGGGAACCACCTTGACGAAATCGGCGTGCCTTTCCCACGCGGTCATGACTTCGGTTGGCGTCAGCGCCCCAGGAAATGCGATGACGCCCTTTTTCACCGCGAATTCGATCACCGCGGGTCGCAATCCGTCGCTGGTCAGGAATTGAGCACCCGCGTCGAGACACTCGCTGGCTTCTGCCGCGTCCATCACGCCGCCCGCGCCCACCACGATGTTCGGCGCATCCTTCACCAGGTTGGCGATCACCTGCGTGGCCTGGGGCACCGTTGAAGTGATTTCAACCACATCGATGCCGCCCGCTAACACGGCATCCACTGCGAAAAGGGCTTCGGCTGCGGAGTAGACGCGGATGGCGGCGACAATCCCGGTTTGCTCAATGCGAGCCCGGACTTCATTGGAGGTCATGGAACACCCCTGGCTGTCCGGCGAGAGCCGCCGACAGGGCCATCATACTCCCACTGAGACTGGAAATCAGTTCTTCGGAATGTCCGGACGATTCCACCAGCCGCCGCCTAGAGCCTGGAACAGCGCGGCAGTGTCAGCATAGCGATTGGCTTGGGCCTGAACGAGGTTGATGACGGCTTGCTGATACGCCTGCTCCGCGCTGAGCAGCGCGAGGTAACTTAAGTAGCCGGAACCGTACTGTTTTTTCGACAATTCCAGCGTGATGGCAGCGGCATTTTTAGCAGCGGCCGCGGCTTTCAGGCCCTCAGCATCCTGGTTAAGCGCGTGCAGCGTGTCCGCCACATTCTGGAATGCCGTCAAAACGGTGCTGCGGTATTGTTCGGCGGCCTGGGTGAAAGCGTCCTGTGCGGCGCGTTCGCGATGCTTCAGCGTGCCGCCATCGAAAATGGGCTGGGTGATGCCTGCGGTCAAATCCCAAAAGCCGTTGCCCTTGGAAAACATTTGGGCGATTTGGTCGGGCGAGCTGCCCGCGTCAGCGCTCAGGTTGATACTGGGAATGCGGTTGGCTATGGCGACGCCGATGAGAGCGCTCGCGGCGTGCAGATTTTCCTCCGCCTGACGGACGTCCGGGCGCTGCTCAACGAGCTTGGAAGGCAGGCTGAGGGGCAATTCCTTAGGCAATTGCAGGGTGGAAAGCTCGAACTTCTCGGGAAAATCCTTCTGCGGAAAGCCGCCGGCCATCACCGCCAACGCGTCGCGCTGCTGCTCGAGCTGCTTCAGCAAAGGCGGCAGGGTAGCCGCCACCTGGGCAAGCTGCGATTCCTGCGCCGCTACGTCGAGCTCGCTCGCGTACCCCTTGTGAAGTTGTTCGCGCAAAATTTTCAGCATGTCGGTATTGATGGTGATGAGCTCATGCGTAGCGTCGATTTGCCCGCGCAGCGAGGCCTCCTGAATGGCCCCGGCGGCGACGTTTGAGCTGAGCGTGATGTGCGTGGCGATCAACGCAAAGCGCGCCTGCTGCGCCTGCGCCTGGAGCGATTCCACCGTGCGGCGGTTCAGGCCGAAAACGTCGGGGACGTAGGAGACGCTCACCTCCGGCGTGTAGAGGCTGTAATTCTGAATGTTGGCGTTCAGTGCGGGCGAAAGGTCCTCCGCCGTCCGCGCGCGGGTGACCGTGAAGCCTCCTGTCACGCTGGGATAGTAGAAGCCGCGCTGCGCGAGCACATTCTCGCGCGCCACCAGCAGCGCCGCCTGGGCCGCCTTGAGGTCAGGGTTGGCTTTTAGCGCGCGCTCGATCAAATCATCCAGCGGCTGCGAGTGGAATAGCCCCCACCACTCGCCCGGAATGTCCTTGCCATCCACAATGGTCTGCGCTTCACCACCCACCACATTGGGTGTGGCGCTGGTGCTGGTGATGGGAGTTGGCGTGTAACCGCCCACATCCGGGGACGCGGGCTTCTTGAAATTGGGCCCCACCTCGCAGCCGGCGCTGAAGATGCAGACCGTGGCTGAAATGCAGGCGAGAATGCGTAATGTGCAAAGTCGGGACATATTTCCCAATTCACGCTACGGCTTGCGAACCATGCCGGTTCCGCTGATCGCTCCGGTTTGGCCGCGATGAATATTCGCCGACCCGCTCACCACGGCCGGATTGGCGCTGCGATGGGGAACGGTGTTGTGCAAACTGGTAGCAGGCCGGTTCAAGCTGGAAGTGTGGACCAGAGCCGTGCTGACAAATTGATTTGGCGCCCTTCCACCTCGCTCCGCCATGCCCGGTTCGCCGAAGCGCACCGGCCGAAGACTTGCCCCAGCCCCGGCAGAAAGTCGCCGTCCTGCATTAGGGGTCTGTCCCGGCCGAATCTTGATGTTGACGCGCTCATGAGCCGGGTTCACTTGGTGAGCGGTGCGAGGTAGCGGTAGTCGATTAGGGCTGCTCCCTGTTTTCCGGTCTCTCTGCCTGCTTGATGGGCCTGCGCGCGAAACGTCTTGCGGCCGGAGACTTGAATTCCCAACAGTACCTTTCGGGGAGCGTTGCGCGGAGGCTGCGTCCAAGGATTGCGCAGCGGCTCCGGGGACTCCAGACCCCAGCCAAACGGTGAAGATGAGGACCAGGCATCCGAGTTTCATAACGGCGGCACCTCCCTCGAAAGTCCTTTCCTGCGGCCAAGGAATTCCACTTTCAGAGAAGGCACAACAAGGAGCAACATCATCGGGCCGAGCAGCATACCGCCCACAATCACTGTGGCGAGCGGCCGCTGCACCTGGCTTCCAATCCCCGTCGAAATCGCTGCCGGAAAAAGTCCAATACAAGCGGAAAGGCTGGTCATCAGTAGCGGCCGCATCCGCGTGGATGCGGCATGGAACATGGCCTCGAGGGGTGCTCCACCCAGAAGCACAGCATCCTTGTAATAAGTTATGATGAGGATCCCATTCATCACCGAAACACCGAGCAGCGAGACGAAACCAATTGCCGCCGAGATGCTAAATGCCAGGCCCGCAATGTAGAGGGCCAGAATCCCGCCGGCAAAAGCGAAGGGGATTCCCAGCAAGGCAAGAAGCGATTCCAGGAGCGAATTGAACATCCCGTAGAGAAGACCGAGAATCAAAATAAGTGTTACTGGCACGATTACAGCCAGACGGGCCTTGGCAGCCTGAAGCTCGCCGAATTCGCCCGCCCAAACCATTCGATAACCGCTGGGCAGCTTGATGTTCTTTGAAAT
>JASHTZ010000689.1 GCA_030040295.1 Terriglobia bacterium
CGGTCTTCTTCGCTGTATATCGGCCCAAGTAAAGAGCGTATCGACGGCCTTGACATATGGGGGAATTGCAGCCAAACCCGCCGGAAGCACATCACCAGGCTTTTGGTTAAAGGTGGACAGGCCCGTGTGAGCAGCAGTCCCACGTTTGTGGTACAATTCGCTGACCAATTCAAATGCCTCTGGATCATACGAATTAAAACCTTGCACTCCCAGTATTTCCATAAAATGGCTTACGATCTCTTCGAAGGCCAGTCGTTTGAGGTACTTCTCGTAACTCCTTTGAATTCTCTCGTCCTTTCGGTGAATGAGGTCGCTGGCAAGATCGCGCGCCTCAATCTCACAGGACACGCCGAGAGAAACAATTGCCTGCGTAATATCCGTCTCCGAGATGTCTAAAAGCGCGTCGCAGAAGAAACGGCGAGATGGCGACGGAACCTCGAATTTTGACAACCGTCCCGCGAAGGATAGCCATCCGTATTCAGTTAGAGGACGACCGTACTCGGAAAGAACCCCGACGTGGCCACTTGCACGGTTTGCAATTGTCCCGTCCGAGTTTGAGTAGGCGACTTTGACATGACGATCATTCGATTCCTGGTACCCCACCCAGAATTGATGTGTTTCGACCCTTATCCATGCCAGAAGGTCACGGACGGGTGCCCAGAGCGCCTCATGAAAGAAGGCCGTCAAGTTTTGCGAAGCCCTATGTGCGGGAACATCAAGGTTGATTTCGATTCTGGTACACTTCTGAATATTTGCAGTTTCCAAGTCAAACATGGGAGGGCCTCCGACCTGCGCCCGCTTGACGAAGTCCGCCGCTAGGTAGATAACCTCCCTCGATATTGGCTTTTCAATTTCAAATGTAAGGCCGGGACGCGAGATGGACAAGTTCTTCCAAACTTCCCCCTCCATCTGAATCTCGTATGGCACCATACACTGAAATTTCATGTCCATTGGTGAAAGTCCAAGCGGGATGCTCGAATCGCAGAATACACTGATAAGAATACACCTCCGCAGAATCGGGTTCAATCCAGCGTGACGGACAATCCTTCCATTGCCTACCGCCATCTGCCTACTGCCCACTGCCTACCGCTCTGTGTTATTCTGAAATGGGCCTGAAAAGGGCGCGCAAATTGCCATCTGGTAAGGCGCCGTCGCGCAAACTGCCATGAAGTTAGCTCACATCGCCAAATCCGCCGCGAAGCATGTGTGCTCGGGGTTCAAGCTGCCCTACTTCGGTGTATAATCCAATCATGGGTAAGCACGTCATCCACATTACCGAAGAGGAAGCCGCCGGAACCGGTGTGGCCACGCTTCTGGCGCGCGTTCGGGCCGGGGCGGAGGTCGTCATCGAGAGTGGAACGCGGCCGGTGGCGGTCCTTCAGCCGGCGGAACCCTCGCCCCGCACGATCTCCGAATGCATTGCTCTGCTTCCGGCAGACTCGACTGCAACCATCGATCCGGACTTTGCCGGAGACGTTGCGGCCGCCGTTGAGGCTCATCGCGGGCTGCTGAACCCCCAGCACCAACAAATTCTTATTCCAGCCGTTCGGCCAGAATGAGCATAAACTCGCGCGGCAGGATGATTCTGATTCCCTGGAATTCCTTCGGGAAGTCGCGGGCATTACCGGTGACGACAAATTCCGCGCTGCCCTCCACGGCGCACTCAAGAACCATGTTATCGTCGGGGTCACGCGTCGCGAGAATTTGGCGCCGGGGCTGGACGATGCGGGCGCCGCTGCGAATCACTCGAAGTGTTCGTGCAACCTTCCCGGGGTCAAGCCGAAAGCGAGGTCTTCGCAGGACCTCTTCATACTCTTCGAGAAGGGCGGGAGAGACGACGAGGACAAAAGCTCCCGACAGAGCCAAATCTAAAAGGTGCGCTTGCCTGCCTTCCTGTTTCAAGAGGGCGGAAACAATGACATTCGTGTCCAATACCGCCTTAGCGGGCGGCACGGCGGCGATCCCGGCGCGTACGCGCGATTTCCAGATTGATTTGCCGCAGGGAAAGCTGGTCAAGCCGCTTCGCTTTGGCTTCGCGGCGAAGTGCGGCCAGGGCCGCCGGCGGGCGTTTCACGAATTTCTTCAGGTAATCGTCCACGCTCATGATGACGGCCTGCGGCTCGCCGCGCCGATCCACCACAAAGCGCTCCTTGTTCTGCCTTACCCGGCGCAGGATTTGCCCGAATTGGGTCCTGGCGGTAAGAGCCGGCACAACCTTGGCCGTGATTGCAGTAGACACGAATCAATCCTCTCCCGTGCTGACTCGAACTAACTAATCACTTCGAGTGCATTGTACCATATGAGAGGTGGGAGCAGACGCCAGCTTTGAGTCAGGGCCGAACACTGTAAGGTGCCCACTGCTTCCTGCCCACTGCCGGCCGCTCTGTGTTATTCTGAAAAGGGCGCGTAAACTGCCATGAAGTTTTCTCACATCGCCAAATCCGCTGCGAAGCATGTGTGGTCAGGGTTCAAGCTGCCTTACATGGTGATGTTTGAGACCACTTTGATGTGCAACATGTTCTGCGAGTACTGCATCTTCGGCGAGGAGGGCAAGTTCAACGATCTTCAGACGCGCGCGGTTCGCGAGCGCATCTTCAAGCGCATTGACGAGTTCTGCGAGATGGGCATCTTCGCGCTCAGCTTTTCCGGCGGGGAGCCGCTGCTGAACCCCAGCACCTGCGACTACATCGCCTACGCGGCGGACAAGGGCATGTGGACCTCCATGCCCACCAACGGCCTGCTGATTAAGAAATACGCGGAGGGCGTGGCGCGGCTCGACATGCTGGAGGTTTCCATCGACTCGCTGAACGTGCAGCGGTTCGCCAAGCGGCGCGGGCTCGACGGGCTGCCGCGGATTCTCGAGAACCTGGAATTCGTTCTGGCCAAGCGCAAGCCTTACACCACGCAGATCAACGCCGCGGTGAACATCGAGAATCTCTATGACCTGCCCGCCCTGGCGGAATTCTGCAAGCAGCACAAACTGGTGATGCACCCGGAGGCGGTCCACAACGTGATGCGCGACGGCGAAATGCTGCCCGACGCCGAGCTGCACGGGAAGGATCTGGACACGGTCGAGATGTTCCTGCGCGAGTTGCGCATGTCGTACCCGAAAAATGTGCGGTTTTACACGCATTACTACAAGTTTTATCGTATGGGTGGCTTCGGGCCGAAGTTTCCGTGCCGGCATCCCTCCAAGCTGATCTCCATGAAGCCCGATGGGTCCGTTCACTTGCCCTGCGCGTTCGTGACGCTGCACAAGTCGCAGGCTCCGCTGCGGGAGATTTTCGAATCGGAACCAGCAAAGAAAATCATCGCGCAGGAAGCCACGCTGTGGGACTTCTGCAAGGGATGCAAAATCGGCTGCCCGTATGAAGTTAGCGCCTTTACCAACAGCCCGATGCTGGCGCTCGAAACGGGGCTGAATTTTCTGCGGATTATTTAGCCCGGATTGATCATGAATTTCTTGGAGCGGCGGTTGGGGAAAAGAGTTTCGCACAGCGGCCGACGAGTCATGGCGTAGAGGGCGCTGAGAATACCCGGAGAATTTCTCTGTGCACTCTGCGCGGCAACTGTTCCGTGATTCCACTGGTTACGGACTCCGTGAACTCTGTGTGAACCTCACTTCGGTTTGGCTCTGCTGCGCCTTCAAAGAACATGCTCCTCCACATCCTCGAAATGATCGGCGCCCTCGCACTTGCGCTTGGCCTGTGGTTCTGGTGGGCGTGCTCGGAGCCCTGGTCCAGGTTTTTCCGGCCGGTGCTGATTCGCGGTCCGCGGGAGGGCAATCGTATCACCTTGACGTTTGACGATGGGCCGGCTGAGAAATTTACCGAGCAGATCCTGGCAATCCTGCGCGAACACCGCGTGCCGGCCACGTTTTTCGTCTGCGGCAAAAACGTGGAGAGTCATCCTGAGGTTCTGCGGCGCATTGTCGCGGAAGGGCATGAGGTGGGGAACCACTCCTACTCTCATTTTTTTACCTACTTCAAGACGCGGCGGCGGATGGCAGAGGAGATCGACCGCACCCAGGCAATCATCGAGAAGGTGGCGGGCCGGCGCCCAAGCATTTTCCGCCCGCCTTACGGAGCCCGCTGGTTTGGCCTGGTACCCACCCTTTTGCAGCGCGGCATGCATATGATTCTCTGGTCCGCCACCGGATATGATTGGAAAAAGGACACTCAGGGTATCGTCAACGCCGCCCTGCGCGAATTGAAGCCCGGCGCCGTCATCCTGCTTCACGATGGGCACAATACGCGGCCGCCGGCGAAAGTTGACCGTTCGCGCACCGTTGCAGCCCTGCCTGCCATCATCGCCGGAGCGCGCGAGCGGGGTTATACCTTTGCGCCGCTTAAGGATTTTCTCCCCTCCGTGTGACGAAATTAGCCGTCCTTTGGCTGTGGCATAATGGCAGAAGTTAAACTTTCCATAAATTATTTCGAATTTTAATGTAAGCTTAATTGCAGCAACATGTTATCGCCTTTTCGATATCCATAAGCTGCAAGAAACCATAGGGTTCCAATATTTACAAAACTTCCAAGAAATGTGGCAATTTGCCACACCGACGCAAGCGGAAACGATCACCATTTTGCAACCAGTGAGCCCTCGTCGACAGTAGTTCCAAATAGAATCAATAGGTTACAAAGCTAGCTTGATTGGACCATATCGTGGAACCAACCTTGCCTTAAGGAGAGGTTTAGGTTTGGACCGTCATGGACAAGGTCTTGATAGTTGACGACGACCGGGAAAGCCGTGAGTTGCTGTGCGAAGTGTTGGAGTTGAGCGGCTACGCGCCCTACGCAGTGGCAAACGGGCGGGAAGCGCACGAGGTCCTGAATCACGACGTAGAATACCGGATCGTCATCACTGATCTCCGCATGCCGCTGGAATCCGGGCTTGAACTCCTGCGCAATTTACGCGGGCAGAATTCCAGGCACGAAATCATTCTGATGTCCTCTTTCATGACCGATCCGGAAAAGAAGGCTGCGAAGGTGCTCGGCGCGCACACGCTCCTGGAGAAACCCTTCCAATTTACAGAGTTGTTGCAGACCATGGCAAGACTCACGACGCAGAAATCCATCAGTATTCCTTCGTAAGCGAGCTGCAAGCGGCAGGTTGCATCAAAACTTATTCACGATAAGGAGCCAAGATGGACGTTTCACAAAAGGTAATTGAGATCATCGCACGCGAGCAGCATCTGGACGTGGCCAAGATCACACCGGATTCGACCTTTGCGGAGCTGGGCATTGATTCGCTCGACGGCGTGAATATCCTTTTCGCCCTGGAAGAGGAATTCAAGCTGGACATTCCCGACACGGTGGCTCAGAACATGAAAAGCGTCCGCCAGGTTGTGGACAGCCTAACGCGGGTGATTGAAGGCAAGGACGTATCGGATCTCGTGGCCATGGCCAAAGGCGAGCCGAACGCCGCCGTCTAAATCCACAATCAAGAAAGGGCTCATTGTGAGGAGAGTCGTCGTCACCGGCATTGGAGTCTTCGCTTCCACCGGAAAAAACGCCAACCAGTTTTTCGATACCCTGGTGCAAGGTCGCTCGGCAGTCCGGCGCATTCAGCAATTCGATCCCTCTCAGCTCAGTGTGCAGATCGCCGCGGAGGTTCCGGATTACGATCCACTGGCGTATTTTCCGGCCAAGCGCCTGGACCTACTCGATCGCTTCAGCCAGTTTGCCCTGTTGGCAGCCAAGGAAGCGATGGAATCGAGCGGCCTGCAATTGCAGGAGGATGAGCGCCCGCGCTTTGGTGTGGTGACGGGCACCGGCATGGCGGGCGCGACGACTTTCGATACCGGTTACTTCAACCTTTACGCCAAGCAGGCCACGCGCCTTCATCCCTTTACCATTCCGAAGGTTATGCACAACGCGGCCACGTCGCAGATTTGCATGGAATTCGGCGCACAGGGGCCGTCATTTACCACTGCCACCGCCTGTTCCTCCTCAGGGCACGCCATCGGTGAAGCCTTCCATCTGATCAAGAACGATATGGCGGACGTGATGATGGCCGGGGGAAGCGAGGCGCCCCTCACTTTCGGAATGATTCGCTTCTGGGAATCGGTGCGCGTGCTCGCCACGGGGAACGGCGAACCCAGCAAGGCCTGCCGCCCCTTTTCGGCAGATCGCGAGGGACTGGTAATGGGTGAGGGCGCTGCGATGCTGATTCTGGAGGAAGTCGAACACGCGCGGCGCCGGGGAGCGAAGATTTACGGAGAAATTTCCGGCTTTGGCCTGAGTTCCGACGCCAGCCACATTACTGTGCCTTCGATTGAAGGCCCGGCGCGCGCCGTGCGCATGGCCCTGGCGGAAGGCAAAGTCAATCCCGAGGATATTGACTACATCAACGCTCATGGCACCGGCACGCGCGTGAACGACGTCACGGAAACACAGGTGATCAAGGAAGTTTTCAAGGGTCATGCCCGCAAAGTGGCGATCAGCTCGACGAAATCGATGCACGGCCACGCCATGGGTTCCACCGCTGCGCTGGAATTGACCGCAACCGTTCAGGCCATCGACCGCGGAGTCATACCTCCCACGGCAAATTACACGCAGCCTGACCCGGAATGCGATTTGGACTACGTGCCCAATCAAGCGCGCGAGAAAACGGTGAGGAACGCTCTTTCAAATTCCTTCGCGTTTGGCGGATTGAACGCCGTTTTACTAGTGCGGAGATTTGAGTAAGAACGGCGGATGGGGGCAGGGAATAGGGAAGCGGAGCTTAAGAACAGGGCGGGAGTCGTTCCATGATCCAAAAGCGCGTCTGCATATTGACTCTGGGTGTGGGCGCAGGGCACCTGCGTGCTTCTGAGGCTGTGCAACTCGCATTACGCGACAGCAGCAACCCGATTGAGGTGAAGCTGATCGACGCGCTCGATTTCGCCCGCCGATGGTTTCACTGGTTTTACGTTGATCCCTATTGGTGGATGCTCCGCAACGCGCCTTGGCTCTGGCGAACGTTATTCGACCGCCGCCAGCGCAAACAACATCGCTCAACGGCGCCGCATTGGTTCTTTCGCCGTGGTTGCCGCGAGGTTTTGCGCCAGATCAAGAGCTTCGGGCCGCAACTAGTGATCGTCACGGAGGTCGGTGCGGCGGAAATCGCCGCCCTGGGGCGGCGCGAAGATTGGTTCAACGCGCCGATTCTTGCCGTGCAGACCGACTATCAAACCGAGCCGCCGTGGGTTCAAACCGAGATCGACGCCTATTGCGTGGCCAGCGAGGAAGCGCGCGCGCAATTGATCGGATGGGGAGTCTCGCCCAACCGTGTCCTGCTTTGCGGAATTCCTGTGGACGCGGCCTTCGCGCTGCCCTTTGACAAAAAGGAACTGAAGCAGGCATTGGGATTGGACCCGCGCCGGCCAATTGTCCTGGTGATGGGTGGAGGAATGGGCCCGGTGCCTCTTGACCGCATGGTGGGCAGCCTGGAACTTTGCGGCTCGCCCATGCAGGTGCTCGCCGTGGCTGGACGCGATGCCGCGCTGCGCCAGCGCCTGGAGTTTCTGAAGGGCAGGGTGGCGCTGGACCTGCATCTTTTCGGCTGGACCGATAATGTCCCCGAGTTGATGGCGGTATCGGATTTGCTGATCACCAAGCCCGGAGGCCTGACGGCAGCGGAGGCTCTGACCGCCGGGTTGCCCATGATCCTGACCCATCCGATTCCGGGACCGGAGGAGCAGCACTTGCGTTACCTTGAGCAGAAAGGGGTGGCGCAGCATGCCCTAACGCTGAACGACATTCCGCGGCTGGCGTCACGGCTTCTCGCTTCCCACGAGCAGCTTGACGAAATGCGGCGGCGCGCGCGCGAATGGTCGCGGCCTGACGCCGCTCACGCTGTCGCCCAAGTGGCCGTAGCACTGCTGGAGAAGGCCACTTATATCGATCTGCTCGCTACGCCTCCGCCCAGGTCGGGTGAGTCAGCGTATTTGATGTGAGGAAATTCGAAATTCGAAACTCGGCCGTTGCCCAGTTTCCGATTTCCAGTTTCTTCTTTATATGATCAAT
This sequence comes from Terriglobia bacterium, assembly GCA_030040295.1. Classification (GTDB taxonomy): domain Bacteria; phylum Acidobacteriota; class Terriglobia; order UBA7540; family UBA7540; genus Bog-366. The sequence continues at coordinate 8,010 of JASHTZ010000689.1, forward strand.
CGCGTCCGAAAAATCGTGGAACGAACTGTAGTTGGGGACTCCGTTCCGGCGCTGATCCGCTGGGGGAAGCGTATGCCGCCCTCCGCGGTTGAGAAGATTCGCATGGATGCGTTTGGTGAAGTCGTGCGCTACGCGTCGGAGCACCAGAGATTCTTCAGTCGCAAATTGCGCGAGAGCGGAATTGATCCTGCCAACGTTCGCCGGCCCCAGGATCTGGGGGATATTTTTACCACTCCAGAAGACTTGCGCTCACTTCCGGCGGAGGAGTTTCTGTGTCGCGAGCCGGAACTGGTTTTTGAGACCACGGGAACCTCCGGCGGCCCCAAGCGCGTATATTTTTCTTACGAGGAGCTCGACTTTGCCGCCCGATACCAGGCCGCCGGGCTCTACGAAAACGGTGTGCGGCCCGGGGCGCGTGTGGTTTGCACGTTTGACGGCGGCTATTGGATCAGCAGTTGGGTTACCTTCCGCGCCTGCGAATATCTGGGAGTGTTCTGCTCCGCCGCGGGCAAGCCGCATCCGCGCGAAATCTATTCGCGCATGTCCATCTATAAGTACGACGTGATTGTGGCCGACCCCACGTGGCTCGTCAGCTTGAGCGAGATTGCCGAGAAAGAGGGCGCGTTTCCCTTGCGGCTGATCATGGCCGCAGGCGATCGTATGACCGATGTCTATCGCACCTATGTGGAAAGCGTGTGGAAATGCCCCATCGTTCTGGCCTACGGCACGACGGAGGTGGGCGGAGCGGGCATGGAATGCCTGCGCAA
>JASHTZ010000690.1 GCA_030040295.1 Terriglobia bacterium
TTATTCGCATTGGCGATGCGCCGATGGAAGGGCGGGGATTGAGCCCCGCCACCGGGAAGAGGCTAGTTCTTGGGGCTTTAGCCTCTGAAGCGGCGTTACTTCATGGCCTAAAGGCCCCCTCCACCGTTCCCCTCATAGCGGCGGGGCTGAAGCCTCGACCTTCCAAGGCCCTGATTGAGTCCGCTTATTACTGCAAGTATGCACTTGCTCCTTAAGCTGCCGACATTTGACAACAAACTCGAGAATACTGTATACAAACATCGTTTGAAAACCAAATCCGGGTGTTTCGCCGGCCGTAGAAAGCCGTGATCTGGACACCTTTCCGGCAGAAGGGCTAAGAAGAAAAAGATGAACGTTCTTTATATCGGGTTCAGGGACCTTGTACACCCCATGTATGACGATTTCATGGAGGTGATAAACGGGCAGCATGACGTCAGGATGTACGATCCCAATCGGCCTCTTGCTCCTCAGTTTCAAAACAAACAAGTCATTATCGATCAGGGCGGCTGGGGAACGCACGAAATGATCGACGCAGCCCTTGCGGGAGGAGCGAAGCTTTGGCAGGTGATCGGCACGGGATTGGACCACATGGACGTCGCTTATTGCCGGAGCAAAGGCATTCCGATCTCTTATTCGCCGGGAACGTTCAGCGGCATTGCTCTCGCGGAGCACGCGCTTTTCTTCATGCTTTGCCTGGCGAAGAACCTGAATCTCGGCGAGAAGAACGTCCGCGCCGGAAAGTTCTACCTCCCCATGAACGAAGAGTTGGCAGATAAGACGTTGGGCCTGGTGGGCTTCGGCGGAAGTGGAAAGGAGTTAGCCGCTCGAGCCCATGCCTTTCGAATGCGAGTGTTGGCGATTGACGCGGTCGAAATTCCGAAAGCGATGCAAGAGGAATACCATGTCCTGTTCCTGGGCGGCCCTGAAAACCTTCCCTCACTCCTTAAGGAGTCCGACTACGTTTCAATTCACGCGCCGCTCACTTCACAGACTCACCATTTGATGAATCAGCGTGCTTTTGAAATGATGAAGCCCGGCGCCTGCTTCATCAACGTGGCGCGAGGAGAAATTGTTGATGATACGGCGCTCCTGGAGGCTCTCCAGTCGGGAAAGCTCAGCGGGGCTGGGCTGGATGCGTTCTCGCAGGAGCCAATGCCTCTCGATCATCCTCTCCTCCATATGGAAAACGTCATCGTTTCTCCGCACATCGCCGGCGGCACGCGTGGAACCAACCGGCGTCGCGGCCGGGCCGCGGCGGAGAATGTCCTGCGGGTTGCGCAGGGGCTGCCGCCGCTCTACCCGGCGCCGATTTCGACGTAAGGGCGAGTGCCTGGAAGCACCGCGTGGGAATACTATGGATATCGCGCGAGGGTTGAAGGACAAGGTCATTTTCATCACCGGCGGATGCGGGGACATCGGCGGAGCTACGGCCGCCAAACTCGCCGAGCTTGGCGCCCGAGTGGTGATCTCCGATTTGCTCGATGAGCAGGCAGGGCAGGCGCGGGCCCGTGAACTGGGCGCTGCGGCGTATCGAAAGGTCGACCAGGGGAATCCCGGGCAGGTTCAGGATTCGATTGCTGCGGTCGCGAAGGAATTCAAGCGGCTTGACGCGGTGATTGGGAATGCGGGAATTGGCCCGGGCGGCAGCGTAATCGACTTGACCGAGCGCGATTGGCTGGATGTGTTGCGCGTCAACCTGATCGGGTGCGCGATGCTTGCCAAGGCCAGCCTAAAAGCCATGCTCGCACAGGAACCCGACGCGGAGATGATTCGCGGCAGGATCCTTTTCACCAGTTCGTGGGTTGGAGATTTTCCCTCGCCCGGCGCGGACGCCTATTGCGTCAGCAAGGCGGGGATAAATCACCTTACCCGGCTGATCGCCCAAAAGCACGCGCCCGATCACATCCTGGCGAATGCCGTGGCTCCCGGCATCCTCGACGCCGGCCTGACCAGCAAGGCCGCCTTTCAGCGTGATCCCGAGCTGCGCAAGAAATTTCAGTCCTACATTCCGCTGGGCGAATACGGAACCGCCGGGCAAATTGCTGATGCCTTCGTATTTCTCTGTTCGCGCGAATCCAACTACCTCACCGGCCACATTATGGTCGTCGACGGCGGGTGCACGCTGACGAAAAGGGTCTGACCGGTTGGCGAATCACGCCGCAACTTTAATAGCAAACCAAAACTGGCGTGTCTGATTGCAGCGCGGGTGTCCCCACCCTCGTCGCGGCTGGGGACAGCCGCGCTACAGGAGGTTCGGCTGCCGCCTCAGCCATTCAGCAAAATCGCTTTCACGCCAGGTGTAGCGCGGCTTGTAGCCAAGCATACGCGTAGCTTTCTGATGCGAGAAAAGTGAGGCAAAGCCCACGAGTGGCTCACGAATGGGCACATTCGGATAGAACCGCTCGACGAGAGCGCGGGTTTCAACCATGGCACAGGTGTCGCTGCCGTTGATCAGAAAAACTTCGTGCCGGATATCGTGATTTTCCACGGCGAGGCGAAATGATTCGGCCCCGTCGCGTGCATCCGTTACGCACCAGAGGTTTTTGCGCGGATTGGGCGGGCCGGGCACAGGCCAGTCTGCCTCATCACACGAGGCTTCAATCGGCCGCAAATATCGGGTCTTCCACAATTCCTCCACGGTCATTCCCTTCAGTCCGCCGGATTGTACCGCCACTTCCGCCCCAGGTCGGTCAAGATACCAGTTCGTATTAACCCGCAGGCAGATCGTCTGTATCCCGTGCGCGTCGGAGTAGCTTTTGCAGGCAATTTCCGACAATAGCTTGCTTAACCCATAGGCATCTTGAGGTTCGCAGGGATGGCTCTCATCGATGGGGAAATAGCGTGGCGTCATGGGGCGTTGCTGGTAGGTGAATCCCAGAACCGCATTCGAGGATGCGTAAACCACCTTCCGCACGCCCTCGCGAACCGCGGCCTCCAGGACGTTGATCGTCCCCACCACATTTACCGTCATCAGTTGTTCCGTGGAAACCTTTCCGAATCTGGCCACGGCTAGGTGCACCA
>JASHTZ010000691.1 GCA_030040295.1 Terriglobia bacterium
GAAAAACGGTGGTGCACCCGACCACCCCTAAGCGATATTACTCTAACTTACGCAACTAAGCACTAGTTGTAGGGTCAGCCCTTGCTGCGCTCCTGTTTTTTCTCGCCTATTTCTCCTCCCCGCAGAAACCAAATCAAGGGCAATCGCCTATCCATCACGGTCAGCCTGACCTCGGCCAGCGGAGCACACCGGGCCAAGAGCAGAAGCAGGCGGGTTCGGTAGTTCCCGTTCTTAGCGCCGACATTCGAAATCAACAAACGACGGGAGAAGGACAAGTGACACCCGAAGACATCAGCCGCTTGTCGCGCGTGAGCTCCCAAAGCGCAGTCGTGAATCCGAACCTGACATCAAATACACTCGTTCCCCCGGAGGCACAATCCCCGAACGGATCGCCATACGCCCTCAGCCACATCGACTTCTCAGATCCCGAATTACAGCGACGGTACGCCCAGGCCGGGCGCAGCCAATATGCCGGCGAAGTCCCAATACCAGCCTCTGCGAACGCCACTTCGAATCCCGAAGCTGACCTCAAGAAGCCTTCGCTCGTCTTCGTTAGCACCACGAGCGCAGCCGTTACGGGAACAGTCGCCAGCTTGGCGCACCAGGGTAACAATTCAGCAAAAAGTGAAGCACTGGATGCTCAGGGGATATCGCTCGACTCGATGCTCCCTGCCGGAACGCGGCTGGTGGCACGCCTCGAATCACCCGCAAACACCGCGGTCGCGGTGCCGGTCGTCGCTGCAATCGAGTACAACTACGAGCGAGATGGGGAGATCATTGTACCAGCGGGATCAAAAGCTCTTGGCAAGCTCGATCAGGCCAATTCCTCCGGCTACGTCTCCCTGCATTTCAACAGAATCGAATTCCCGGATGGCACGGCTGCAAAGATGGACGGTACTTCGATGGGTTTTGACTTTGAGCCGGTCAAGGGGTTTGTTTCAGGCAAGAGGCGTGCGTCGCGCTTTCTCGTCCAAACCCTGACCGGAGTGGGAACCGTGGCCGCTTATGTCGTTGGAGCCAATAACCTGAGCGGGCCTCTCTCGAATGGTGCACTTTTGAGAGAGCGCCTGGCCGACAACGTGGCAATTGCCGGGCAGAACGAAATGGACCAGGCGGCCTTCAACCAGAACATCATGGTGACGGTGCCGGGAAACACGCGGTTCTATATTGTTTTTCACGAGGACCCCAACTCCACTGGCCAGCCGCCAGCAACCCGTCATGCCAGTTCTGCAACGTCCGATGACACGCAAGCCGTTCCCAACCTCCAGGAACTCCGGCAACTTTTGCAGCTAAGGCAGGAACTCAGCCAACTCTACCAACAGCAATCGAGCGAAAAGCCAATTTCGGATACCAACCAGCCTCAATGAGGTAAGCGAACGGTTCCCGCCACCACCGCCCCACCATTACAAATCCCACCACAATTGGTTCCCCCGAAATGGGGCCTCAACTGGCCCTGGGGGAACCCCTCCTTTCATAAGGCTTTTCTCGGCGTGGCCCGCGACGGAAACCTCTGGCAGGCGGGATCCGACCATGATCCAGTCTTGAGAACAGAACCAACGGCGTGGGATTCCTGCCGGTCACAAGACCTTGATGCGCCCCGAATCTCAAAGTTCAAGAGCTCGTCGTTTTTTGCTGCGGCTCAAGTACGGAATGCGGTGCAGCCGTTTGACAGAAAAAAATCTTCGTTAGAAAACACTCGTGGCCGAGCCGAAAGATCCGTTCGGGGCACGGCCAGAAAGGAGGAATTCATGACCAGCAGGGCTCAGAGGGTCGCGTACTGGAAGCGACCCTTGGCAGTGGCGGGAATCGCGCTGCTTCTGCTCGGCAACTACGCGTTATGCCAAAACCTGGGTGCCTCCCCGCAGCTTAATGTCGCGGTACAAGGTCAGACCGGCGCGCAGCCAGAAGGAGCGTTTCTGAACTTCATTAACTGGATTGGGAACGTGATTGCCCCCGTGGGAGCCGGCGGCTGCGTGGTCGGCGCCATCGTGGCATGGCTCACGGGGCGGGGATTCGGCCGCTGGCTATTCGCGGCCGGGGCCCTGCTCGCAGTGTCGGGCGTGACCCGTCTGATTGAGTTCTGGATCACGAACGGCACGGGTGGCGTCCACTAACGCAAGCCCTCAATCACTAACCCGGGCAGGCGGCCCGGACGGGAACTGGTTACCCAATCCATGCTGCCTGCCCCCAACCAAATTGACTCAAGGGATTTGAGATGACGACACCATACCTTCTTACCGATATTGCCAACACCATGATGCTGCTCGCGCCTTCGGCAGCGCTTTTGTGCCTGGTTCTTGCCGGAATCAGCCTGCGTGGGGACGGCGGGGGAGTGAGCTTCGTCATCGGCGGAGGATTCACCAAGTGGATGTTCTGGGCAGTGGTGTTCGTAACCCTGCCAGGTCTGCTCAGCTGGTTCAGCGGTTCCGGAGTGAGCATGCCATCAGTGGGTGGAGGCGTTGGCTCCCCATGGCTTGCGAGTTTCCAAACTGCTGTTTCGGGTTTCGTCCAAAACTTCGTTCTGGGGCACTTGGCCTCGGTTTTGGCTGCTTTTATGGCTCTGCGGGCCATCATGGACATGGTGGAAGGGAGGAACCCTATCCTCTCGGTCCTGGCGGCCTTCTTCCTGCTTGGAATTCAAACAACTTACACCTTGATGCAGCAATACAACACCGGAACGCAGTACGCGATGACGGATGTCCTGGCCAGCCTTTGGACCTATCTTGCCAGCGTCGTCATGCCCACGGCAGCAGGCCTGGTCGTGTTCGCGGCAATCATCAGATTTGCGACAGGAAAACCAGCATTGCGTCTGGTGGCCGTGTCGCTTGCCTTGTTATGCGTGTCGGGCCTTTGGAACCTGATCCAGGCAATGGCTCAATAGGGGAGAACCAAGCGTGTCATTCTCAAATGGCATCCTGAATCTGACGAATTGGGCTGGAAATGTCATCCTCCCCACCCTTGCGGGAATGTTCTTCGTGATCGCCGTTTTGCGCTTTTCCCGTGGCCTGACGCACTACTCCTCGATGTATGGAGGCTTCCTATGCCTTATGGGGTCGGGCCTCGTGCGGATGCTTGAGACTTTCACCCGCCAGAGGGGCTGGAATGACCCAGACGTCTATTGGGCCTCTCTTGTCACCTTGGTGAACTGGGTTGCCAACGTCATCATGCCCCTTTTTGCCGCTCTTGAAGTTGCCGCTGGCGGCTTGTCTCTCGCCTCAAACATGAGGGTACATCACACCAGCAGCTGGCAGAGGCATTTTCTTTCGGCGGGCTTGTGCCTGCTGATTTCCGGGTTGCTGCGCCTGGCAGAGTTTTTCGTGACGCAAGGGACAGGTGGGGTGAGGTGACCTTGCAGCGGATTGGCAAAGAGAAAGAGTAACGAAGGAGAACTTCCGATGACGCTTGATGTCACACCCGTACATCGCAACCTGCGAACGCGAGTCACCTTCCTGGGTCTCGAAGCCGAGGACCTTTTTGCGATCCTCGCCGTGGCGGTGGTTTCGAACGTTTTGGGGCGCTTCCTTCATCGCGAGATGTTTGGAATGCCCATGAACATGGTCATTCAATACCTCGTCCCGGTGATGAGCGTTCCTGGCCTCATGTTTTTCAAATACGGCAAGCAGCGCGGGTACCTTCTCGATTGGGTGCAGTTTCATACAAAGCCACATGTTTATGCAGGGATCGAGCGTGACTCGCGGCTTCAGACCCCTTACCTCAAACAAGGAGAGAACTGATGCCGATCAGTTTGGAAGAGTATCAGCGCTCTCTGAAAGCCCCACCCCTGTGCGAGCAACTGAAGCTCCGCGACCTGCTGGATAACGTCGCCGTCCAGTCCGATGGGTCATTTGTCGCGGCGTACGAGCTCGGTGGACTTGCCGCCTTGTACGCGAGCGACGAGGAACGCAACCGCAACAAGCAGGCTCTGGAGGCCCTGATCCGAGCGCTTCCCGAACGGTCGCTGCGCCTGCAGTTGCGGTTTGAGACAACCGAGGGGACAGGAGACCTGCTCGACCGCCACCGCCGGGAGAGTCGCAACATGAGCTCGATACTTCATTCCATAGACGAGCAGCATGTGGTGGCGTGGCGGAAGCGCGAGGGGGCAGGTAACTATGTGCGCCACTTGCTTTATGCCTACTTCATCTGGAGTCCGCGCATTCACCACCAATCGCCTGACTTCGAATGGAAGCACAAGATGAAATCGAAAGAAGGAGCCAAGCGCAGCCTTGCCGCCGGCAAATGTATTGAGAGGACACGCCAGGAGCACGAGGATTTCCTCGCAGAGTTTAACAGCCTGATGTCGGGAGTGGAAACGAGCTTGCATTCGACGGGTATGCCGGTGCGGCGGCTCACGCATCAGGAGATATTTCTCGAAATCAAGAGAGCTCTCAATCCGTTGCAGAAGGATACAGTTCCGCTGAGGCCGCCCGAAAAGCAGCTTATGTACGACAGTGCCCGCAGTCAGGCCGCCAATGTCAACCTGGAGGGCGAAGCCGACGACCACTTCAAGATCGGAGGTTTGCTGTATTCATTCATTAGCCTCAAAGACCTCCCTGATGCCACTTTCCCGGGGATGTTGCGCGAGCTCCTGAGTATGCCCTTTCCGCTAGTTGTCAATGTCGCGCTGACACTTCCCGACCAGGCCAAGGTGCAGAAACAGTTCAAGTCCCGACTAAGGAAGATGATGGCCGCCCAGCGTGACATTCATGGCGGTTTCCGTCTGAACGTGGACGCCCAGGTGGCAGAAGAGCAGTT
>JASHTZ010000692.1 GCA_030040295.1 Terriglobia bacterium
GAACTTCAAGTTACACCGCAAACGCCTCCAACGTTTTTGTTCACGACGAGTGAGGATACGACGGTTCCCGCCGAAAACAGCGTGGCGTTTTACCTGGCCCTGCACAAAGCTCACGTTCCGGCGGAACTGCATATCTTTCAGCACGGCCCTCACGGCGTGGGGTTGGACCTGGGTGACCCGGCGCTTGGAGAATGGCCCAAGCTGCTCATCAATTGGCTGCGCGGATTGGGGCTGTTGAATAAATAAGGCGTGCTATCTCACTTGAAATCGTATTCGATTGTCGCGTTGGCGTGGATCGCCACTTCGTCGCTCTTCGTCGAATAGAAGGTGTAGGAGAGACCTTCGAGGGCAGTATTCCCCGAGCGAGGCATGTAGTTGCCGCCGAGGTAACCGGATTTGATGCTCCGCAGACCTGCAAGCTCAACGCCCATGCCTTTGGCAATGTCCTGCGCGGCATTGCGCGCGCGGCTGATCGCCTGCTGCAAGGCCTGCCGTTCATAAGGCTCGGAATCCTTCAGGGTGTAAATGATCAGGGCGTTGGGCATCATGGGATTGCGCATGTTCATTTCATCGCCGGGCACGGCCCCCGCCTTTCGGAGCGCCTCAATCACTTTGGCGGTTTTATCGGTCAGCTTCGCCATGTCGCTCAGGTCCGCGGCGTCGAAGAAAATGTAGACGTATTGGGAAGCTTCATACGCTGTAATTTCAGACCGGTTGGGGTTGAACATCGGGCCGCCACCGCCATGGCCGAACGTCACGGACGAAATCTTGTAGTTTTCGGACGTGTATCCCAGTGCGGTCAAAGCGGATTCAACGTCCTTTGCTTTTTGCGAGTTGTCTGATACCGCCTCGTCGGCGATCGCCGAGGTGGACCGCAGGCTCATGACCATGATTCCCAGGTCCGGTTTTCCGTAAGCCACACCCCCGCGGCTGACGGAAATCACGTGATTCTGCACCGATTGCGTATCATTCTGAGGCTGGGCTTGACTCAAGGCCGAAATCGGAAACACCAGGCAGGATACCAGAACGACGGCAGCACGAAGCCGGCACATTTTCGATCACCTCATTTGAAATCGTATTCCACGGTAGCATTGGCCCTAATTCTCAGCTCATCGCTTTTCGTCGCATAGAAACTGAAGGACAGTCCGTCCAGTGCGACGCTGCCATATTGCGCGCCTCCCATGGAGTAGCCCGTTCGAACATTCCGCACACCGGTAATCTGCACGCCCAATCCCTTGGCAACATCCTGGGCAGCTTCACGCGCGCGGGCGATGGCCTTCTGCAGGGCTTGACGTTCGTAGGCGGCGGGATCCTTAACGGTATAGACGATGAGCGCTCCCTGGGCGGGTGAGAAGAGTGGATTCCCGAAATTGGCCGGAACCGCGCCAGCCTTGCGCAAAGCTTCGATTACCGTGGCTGTCTTCTCCGTCAATTTTGCCGCGTCGCGCAGATCAGCGCTATCAAAGAACACATAGACATATTGAGAAGCCTGATATGCGACGATTCCACCTGGGGAGCCGCCGGCATCTCCAAAGGTCACTGAAGTGATTTTATAGGCCTTGGAAGAATAACCGAGCGCGGCGAGTCCCGATTCCACCGCCTTAGCCTTCCTGCCGTTCTCCGTCACCGCTTCTTCCGCAATTGGCGCCGTCGAGCGGATGGTCATCACCATGATTCCCAAGTCGGGGTCGGCGGCGGCGTCACCTTCGCCGTTCACCGTAATGATGTGATTCTGAATGTCGGGGGAGTTGGCGAATGCCCGCAGGGGACAAAGTAGCGATATGAGGGAAAGTGCCAGTCCGGGCGTGAACAGGAGCCGCTTCACGAAGATTACCTCCAGAGCCCGATTGATATGGAGAAATTATCACAGGCACTGCGGGCCGTCAACATTGAAGCGAACTGCAGCGAAGAGGATATTCGAGTCCGAAATTAGACCGAAGCCGGAAGGTCTTAGCCCAGCGTGAGCCTACAACCCGCCAGCCGTTCCAGGATCTTCACCGGAGCCTTCTCAGCCAACTGCAACGACTTTCGCGAAATGATGAGTGTTTGTTCGAGGGCGAATTGGCCGGAGAGTACGGCGTGGCTGACCATGTCCGTGAAAGCCAGCCACGTGGAGTTGGGCGGAAATTCCCAGCGCGTCCGGGGGCCGTTGCTTTGAAAATCATGGTTGGCTTTCAGGAAGTGGTGGAAGCGCAGCATCCAGCGGTCGTAGGGCGATCGCGCCAGGCTCTTGAATCCCGCGGCTCCCGCCAGCTTCAGTACGGCGCGGCGCGGTCCGGCAAAACTCTTGGGCAGGGGCATTGCTTCGCTGCCCGCAAAGCGGGCGGCAAGCTCATCAAAGGTTTCGGAAGTCAGCCACACGCGCGGCTCGCTGGGATTAATGTTGGTGAAGATGCGCAAGATGCGGTCGCCATTGGTCGGCCGCGTGGGAAACGAGTCCACATGGAACAGGTCGTTGCGCGCGCTCTCGCGGATTTGCCGGCCCTTTTCCTGCTGCGGCCGAAAGCTGGTGAAGTCCACATGCCAGTGCGCGGCATAGGGCGCCAGCAGCTCGGAGGCGAAGTGAATCGCGCGCTGGGAATAAAGGTGCATAATGTCGCGGAGACGCGCGACCTGCTCGGGGCTGCCCCCGGCATACCCGGTCAGGCGATTCCGGGCCGGCCGGTAGGCAATGTTCTTGTGAATGCGCGCGCCGCTCTGCTGCTGGGTGAGAAGAAATTCAAGGTCCGCAGCGGGAATTTCAAAGGGAATCCCCGGGAAAAAGAGGAGGTTTCCTTCTTCAAGCTGCGAACAGCACCACCGCGCACGCTCAGGCGGCGCACTTGTTCCTGCCGGCAAATCCTTTGGCAATTCAACGAGGTGGGTCATGAAATCTTCCCTGCGACCCCACGGGATGCTCCCAAATACCAGCGGCCGCGCGGGCTGCATTCAGAACCTCAGTTTAGAAAAAAAGGCTCGTAAGCGCAATAAGCCAGCAATTCAGAAACCCGGCGCAAATGTTCCGTTGGTTTCTTCCGCGGCGCCTTTGCGTTTGCGATTGACAGCTTGATAGCACGTCAATATCCTGTCAGTGCAATGCGCTCCGGTCTGGGAAGAAACGAAATCTCTCGATCTTTGTGGAACATTGGCCCCACGCTGGTGGCGTCCCAGCCGCGATGATATCGGCATTGCCTTCCTGAAGGGCTATGAACTTTAAAACGCTGGCCATTCATGCGGGTCACAATCCGCAGGAGCATCTTGGAGCGGTGATGCCGCCCATCTACCACTCCTCCACTTTTGCCTTTCGAGGCGTGGGCAAGCCTGGACCCTTTGAATATTCGCGGAGCGGAAATCCGACGAGGCGAGCGCTGGAATCCTGCCTGGCGCAATTGGAGAAAGGGACCGCGGGCTTTGCCTTTGCCACCGGGATGGCGGCGGAGACCACGCTGCTGATGCTGTTCTCGCCGGGCGACCGTATTCTGGTGCAGGACGATCTTTATGGCGGAACCTATCGCCTCTTCGATGCGGTTTTTGCCAAGAAGCAGGTTTGCGCTGATTATGTAAATCTGGGCGACAGCTCGAAGCTTCGCAGCGCTCTTGCCGCCCATCCTAAGGCGGTGTGGATTGAAACGCCCAGCAATCCGCTGATGACGCTGGTGGATATCCGGGCAGTTTCCGATCTTGCGCACGAATTCGGGGCGCTGGTGATTTGCGACAACACTTTTCTTTCGCCTTACTTTCAGAACCCGCTTGAACTGGGCGCGGACATTGTGACGCATTCGACCACCAAATATATCAACGGCCACTCCGACGTGGTCGGGGGCGCATTGGTGGTGAGGGACGCAGCCCTGGCAGAGAAAATCGGGTTTCTGCAAAAGGTCCTGGGCGCGGTGGCGGGGCCGCAGGATTGCTACCTCGTCCTGCGCGGCGTAAGGACCCTGGCCATTCGCATGGAGGAGCACCATCGCAACGCTCTGGAAATCGCGCGCTGGCTCGAAAAACATCCGGCGGTATCGCGCGTCCGGCATCCCGGCCTGGAAAGCCACGCCCAGCACGACCTGGCGATGCGTCAAACGCGTGGCTCAGGAGGAACATTTTCATTTCACCTGCGCGGAGGTGAAGAGGCCGTGAAGCGTCTGCTGAGCAATTGCCGGATCTTCACTCTGGCCGAGTCGCTGGGCGGCGTGGAATCGCTGATCCAGCAACCCTCGACCATGACTCACGCATCGATTCCAATAGAAGTGCGATTGAAAATGGGAATCACCTCGGACTTGGTGCGCGTCTCGGTAGGCTTGGAAGACGTTCGCGACCTGATCGCCGATCTGGAGCAGGCGCTTTAAACATGCCAACTCAAACCCCCGTCTACGACGTGTGCATTGTCGGCTCCGGCGCCGCGGGCGGCACCATGGCCATGGAATTATGGAAGGGCGGAGCCAAGGTTCTGATGTTGGAGGGAGGCAAGGAAGTGAAGCCTTCCCAATTCCTCTCCCACAAGTGGCCCTACCAGCTCCCCTTCGCGAATCTGCGCGGCGAAAAACAATATTTCATGCGCCAGGGCGATGTTGCCCACTCCATTCGCTACGATACCCATGCACGTGTAAGCGTGGATCGCGTGCGCGTTCTGGGCGGCCGGACGCTCCATTGGAACGCCGTAACGCTGCGCTACGCGCCCATCGACTTCCGCACCTGGTCGCTGGAGGGCGTGGAAGACGATTGGCCGATTACCTATGAGGAACTGGCGCCGTACTACGAGCAAGTCGAGCAGATTATCGGCGTGTGCGGACAAGACGATGGCTTGGAAATTCTTCCGGCAGGGAAGCACTACCTGCCGCCGCTGCCCTGGCGGTGCAGTGAGCACATTCTGAAGCGCGCCACCGACGCGCTGAATATTCCCCTCATCCCCGTGCGCAAGGCGGTGCTGACCAAGCCTTATGATAATCGGCCTCCCTGCCATTATTGCGGGCACTGCATGGACGGCTGCGACGTTTCAGCGATTTTCACTTCGCCGGACTGCATGCTGCCCAAAGCCGCCGCCACCGGAAATTTCACGCTTCGCCAGAATGCCTTGGCGCGCGAGGTGCTGGTGGACCGCGAGGGCCGGGCGCGAGCCGTCTCGTTCGTGGATACTGTGACGGGCAAAACTGAGGAGGCGAATGCGCGCATCGTCGTGCTGTGCGCCGCCACGGTGGAATCTGCTCGCCTGCTGCTCAATTCCGCTTCGCCTCAACATCCGGCCGGGCTCGGCAACTCCAGCGGCGTGGTAGGTCATTACCTGCACGGGCATGTCGCTATGGGTGTGGATTTCTATTTGAATGAGCTGGAGGGCACGAAGCCCGTTAACCAGGATGGAGCCACCGATCACGTGTACATTCCGCGCTGGGATTATCGCGACGCCAAGCGTGGATATGCGGGCGGGTTTGGAATCCAGGTTAATTTCAGTTCCTATATGTTTCCCCACCAGGCGACGCGGGTGCACGGCTATGGGGCAGAATATAAACGCCGCGTGCGGAACATGCAACCAGGATATGCGATGGTTGGCACCTTTGGGAAATCTCTGGCTGCAAAGGAAAATTACGTCTCCGTCGACAAGAACACGACCGATATGCACGGCATTCCAATTCCGGTGATTAATTTTCAGTACGTCGAAAACGACATGCGGCTTTGGAAGGCGATGCAGGACGGCGTGCGGCAGATTACCGGGGAACTTTCGGCGGAGGTATTTCTGGATGACAGTCCGGCGCCCTCGGGATTTGCCAGCCATGAAGTCGGCACGGTTCGCATGGGCAAGGACCCGAAGACTTCCGCATTAAACGGTTACTGCCAATCACACGATGTGAAGAATCTTTTTGTCACCGATGGAAGCTGTTTTACGACCTCGAGTGAAAAGAATCCCACGCTGACCATTATGGCGCTGTCCATGCGCGCAGCGGATTACATGATCCAACAGCGGAGGCGGGGAGAGCTTTAAAGGAAGGAGTCAGAAGACAGGAGAGAGGAGCCGGCCCCGGAGGTTCGCTTATTCTGGCTCCTGAGTCCTCAATTCTCAGGCCATGAAACGCCGCACCGCTTTGAAAATTGTCGCATTGAGCACGCTGGCTCCGCGCATGGAGGCTATTTATGCACATTGTCCCCCGCAGTCGGAC